>CAYNYN010000124.1:5980-9557 GCA_964401445.1 uncultured Saprospiraceae bacterium
ATGGGGAAAAATGACTTTTCGGGAAGGCCAGAAAACACGAAAGCCGGCCCCTGAGGACCGGCTTTTCTTTGTAGCGGAGGCAGGACTCGAACCTGCGACCTCCGGGTTATGAGCCCGGCGAGCTACCGACTGCTCCACTCCGCGGTGTTTTAGTTAGCGGGTGCAAAGATATACGCCGATGTTTATTCGTGCAAGGCTTTGCCCCCATTTTTTCACATCCGGAAACACACCATCCACGGAAAAAGTTGAAGCATAGCCGTTTGCCTCATTTCTTCTGAGCGTCTTCCGAAGGAATGATGCCCGTTTTCTCACCGAAGTAGGTGACGAACTGCTGCATGGCGGCCGCGAGTTCCTTGTTTTGGGTAGCCCGGAAGTAGGTGTCTGCCAGCCCGCGCAGCGTCTGGAACATGAAGCGATCCATCTCCATGACCTGGAAATCTTCCGTCCACAGGTCGATTTTGAGCGTGTCGAGCGTCTGCCGGTCGAACACCGACATGAGCAACCCCTTGGCCGCATGCGGCTTGCCGGCGTCCTGGCCCTCGCTGCTCTCCCACTCGAGGTGGAGGGGGATGTTTTGATCGTTCAGCCCGACCCGAATGACGATCTCGCTGGTACGTGCAATCTTCTTCTTTTCCGACATGATGATGTTTTGATGGCTGGCAAGCCTGGTAAAAAAATGGTTGAGGGCTGAGCGCGCAGAGTTTACCCAAACTTTTAAATATCAAACATTTACGATCCTGAAAAAAGGCTCACAAACACCTCTCCTCACTCTTCACTCCTCACTCTTCACTCCTCTCTCCTCACCGTCCACTCCCTCCCGTGCCAGCTCGGCCAGGCGGTGCGAAGGCCACACATGCACTCCGGACAGCCCCGCCACTGCCACCTGCACCATGGCGCCGGCCACGTCGCGCGCATGCACCGGCCGATAGGGTTTGAACGGCCCCAGGTGGAAAAGCGGCTGCAACAACGAACTCAGTACCACGGCAAAGCGCTCGCCGAAACGGTACTCGTCGCGCTGCCCCAGCAGGAGCGACGGCTGGAAAATGTGCAGGGCGGGAAAATCCAGCGCCTTCAGCGCTTCTTCCAGTTCGCCCTTGACGCGACTGTAGAAAAACATCGATTGGCTGTCGGCACCGACCGAACTGACCAGCAGGTATTGCGGCACGCCGTGCTGCCGTGCGATCCGCGCTGCTTTCAGCGGATATTCGTAGTCGACCCGTCGGAACGCTTCCTGGCTGCCCGCCTTGGCGATGGTGGTGCCCAGCGCGCAGAACAGCGCATCGCCGCGTATCTGGTCGGCATACTCCTCCAGCCGATCGAAGTCCACCACCACGTTGCGGTGCTTCGGATGGTCGATCTCGAGCGGACGACGCGTAAAGGTGCGCACTTCGCTCCAGCCGTCGTGTGCCAGCAGCTGCCGCACGAGCTCGCTGCCCACCAGGCCCGTGGCGCCAAACACCAGGGCCACGCGCCCTTTGTCCGTATCAAGGATTTCGCTCATGGCCGCAAAGGTAGCTCTTTGCCTACGGCCCCCACAATTCGTCGACGGGTGTTTGCGACAGCGTCACGAAAAAGGCGGCCAGCTTTGCGACGAGCGCTTCGGCGTAGGCGCGGCCTTTCCCTGCCGTGGCTTTGCGGGGGTTGCCCACCCCCGTGTCCTCGGTCACGCGGTGCCACAGCCGCTGCCCCCGGGCCCAGCCCTCGCGGAAAGCGGCGATGCGCCACGGGCGTGCGCGTCCCTCCCCTGCCGCGTCGAGGGGGCGCACGAGGTGGGGCGCCACGTGCATCATGAGGCTGGTCTCCAGCTCGCCCGCATGGTCGCCGGGCTCGTCGAACCACCCGGTCGGGTCGAGCGCGCGGTACCAGTCCACGCTACAGACGAACAGGTCGGGAAACGCCACCGACAGCTCGCGGATCATGGGCACGAAGTCGTTGCCGCCGTGGCCGTTGAAGACGACGAGCTTGTCGATGCCATGGCGCACCAGCGTGGCGGCCACGTCGCGCAGAATGGCGAGCTGGGTGCTGGGATTGAGGTGCATGCACAGCTTGATTTCCAACTGCCCCGAGTTGACGCCGAAAGGCACCCCCGGCAACACGACGAGGCGGGCCCCCTCCTGCCAGGCGCGGGCAGCGGCGCGCTCGGCCAGCCACTCGGCCTGGTAGTTGTCGGTGCCATAGGGCAGATGGTAGTTGTGCGCCTCGGTGGCGCCCCATGGCAAGACTGCCATCTGGTACGGCGTCTCGCGCACCTCTTGCCACGAGGCCTCGGCGAGCAGCCAGGGGCGCGGCGCATTCGTGTTTTTGTGCATCGTTGGGGAGTTTTTGGTTCAAAACCCGGCCATCGGCCCGGCCACTCAGGCTTCTTCGTTTGCCGCAAGGCGCATGCGGCGCGCACGCCAGTCGCCAAGCGCAAAGGGCAGGTACACCAGTGTGAAGAGGGCCAGAGCCACCACCTGCCCCGTCAGCAAGAACCAGGGGAAGGGCCCCAGGTAATCGAGCATGGTGGGCACCTTCGGGGGCTCGCGCAGGAACAGGAAGTTGGTGCCCAGCAGAAAATTGAGGCCATACACCACCAGCACGTACAGATCGAGCGCCAGCAACGAGCGGAGGATGCTGCGCCAGGTGGGGCGCATGCCCAACACCAGCGCGGCATACAGCCAGCACTGCACCAGCCCGATATGGACCAGCCAGTAGCGCACGCTGAACGGATGCGGAAAACCTTGCCTCAGGTCGGGCGTGAAGAGCGCCTGAATGCAGCCGGCCATCACCCAGAACCACGCCAGCTCGAACAACAACTGATTGCGCCGCACCAACAGCAGCGGCGTGAGCATGCCCAGCATGTAGCACAGGTGCAGTGGCAGCACGTAGTCCAGATACCAGTCGTACATCGGTCCGATGACGAGGGTGCTGCCCACCCACGCCAGGGGCGGCAACCACGCCAGCACCCATGCCACCCGATCGCGCCACCGCGCATCGCGGCGCCCCAGCCAGATGGCCAGCGCCGTCGTCAACACGGCCCACGAAAGCCAGAACACATGTTCCCCATTGTACCACTCAAAACGCATGACCTGTCGGTTTTTCGTCTGTCCGGTGGTTTGATGGGGCAAAGGGCGGGAGGCGGCGCGTCACTCCTCTTCGCTGGCGGGCTTGTCGCTGCGAATCCTGGAGAGCAGCTGATCCACGCGATCCATCTCGTCGAGCGTATCGTCGAGGAAAAACTGGAGCTCGGGGATGCGGCGCACCTGCTTGCGGATGCGCTGGGCCAGCGCCTTGCGCAGATGCGGATAGGCCGCCTCCAGCTCCAGCAGCACGGCCTGCTTGTTCATGGTGTTGAACACACTCAGGTAGATGCGCGCCAGGTTGAGGTCGGGCGTCATCTGCACCTGCGTCACCGTCACCAGCGGGCCCGGCCCGTAAATGTATGGCCCTTCCTCCTGCAGCACCATGCTGAAGCTGCGTCGAATGATCTCGGCGACCTGCCGTTGGCGTTTGCTTTCCATCGCTTCTTCCTTTTTTCGCCTTTCGGCAAATGAAACCCGGGCGCACACCCGCGCCTCAAAGATAGGCGCTGCACCCC
>CAYNYN010000125.1:0-5210 GCA_964401445.1 uncultured Saprospiraceae bacterium
TGTCCTGAAATGCTTTCAATGCCCGCCGTTGCTGCCTTTTTCTCATCGGCGTTTGCGCGCAGGCGCCGGCCACTGCCGGAAGGCGCGGGCCGCCTCGGCCTCGGCAGGCTTGAATGCCGGGTTGAAGCCGCCGTTGCGGTGTCGGGCGATTTCGAGTGACGAAGGATATTTCCAGAAAAGAACGCCTGCCAGCCACGGCTGGTCGGCCAGCATGTCCAGTGCGATGCGGTAGCAGCGCGCCTGGTCGGCCTCGTAGCAGGGCGCGCGCGGGGTGCCGCCATGCGGCTCGATCCAGGGGACGGGCACGCTGCGAAAGCCGGTTTCCGTGATCAGGATGGGCTTGCGGGTGCGCTGATGGACGGCGGCCAGGCGCGCAACGACCTGTGCCATGCCCTGGCGCAGTGCCTCGTCGGTGGCGTTGCTGTCGGCAGCAAGCGGGTAGTAGCAATCGATGCCCACGTAGTCGAGCGCATCGGCGAAGGCCAGCTGCTCGAACTCTTCGCCCCAGTTGGCTGCATAGGTGAGCCGGCCGCCATAGAGGTGGCGCAGGTCGTGGCACAGCTGTCGCCACGCTTCGGGCCGCTGGCGCGTGGCCTGCACCAGCTCGGTGCCGATGCAGAGTACTTCCCAGCCGTGCCGTGCGGCCAGCAGGGCGTAATGGGCGATCCAGCGGCGGTAGTATTGGAAAAAGCGGTCCCATTCGGCCTCGCTGGCCATGGCGATGTCGCCGGGCCACGATCCGTGCCCCACCCAGATGTGGGGCTTGAGCACGACGCTCAGGCCGGCCTGGCGCGCGGCCTCGGCGGCGTGGACGACGGACACGTCGTTTTCGGGGCCGGCGCGCCGGGGCACGGGCAGCGGTGCGGCCAGGGCAGCATCGCGCATGAAGGTGTAGGGGACGATGGCCACGGCCGTGGAGCCCAGGACGTGCAGGCGCGCGATGGCGGCGTGGGTGGCTTCGCCCGCATAGCCGTTGTGCACGCGGTAGCCCTGATGCGCCAGGTTGAAGCCGAGCAGTGGCTGGCGTGGCTCGGATGGCCGGGGTGGGGCCGCGGCCGGCAGCAGGGCCAGCCACTCGTGCCATTCACTTTCCAGGCGCGCCACCTCGCCAGGCAGCGGCTGCCATTCGGTGTAGCGCCGCCGCAGCTCGTCTTTGCCGTAGCACTGCGCCATGGCCGCCACGAAAGAGGCGGCCTGGATGGCCCCGCAGCAGTCGGCGTGCATGGCCCACTGTTCGGCATCGAGCAGCTCGCTTAGCGGCCACAGGACGTGGGCCGCCTGCATGCGGGCAGCCCATTCGACCGGCTTTGCAGGATAATCGGCGATGAGAGTGGCCAGGCCGCCGGCCAGGGCCGGGGTGGGCGCCCTGCCCAGGGTGGCGTGCAGCCAGGCCGCCACGCAGGCGCGCGGCAGCGCGTCGAGGAAGGGGGCTTCGGCGATGGCGTGCACGCGCGTGCTGTCGGCATGGGCGGCACGGGCATCGTCGGTGGCCATGAGCTTGGCTTCGGCCGTGGCGTAGAGGTGCACCTCGAGCGTGGGCAGGGGCGTCTCGTCTTCGAGCCAGCCGTGCAGGCGGGTGGCGGCGTCGCGCACGAGCCGGGCGGCCCGGCTTTTTGCGGAAGCGGGCACATCTCCATGCCAGACGAAGCGGGCATGAGACACAGCGGCCGCCGACAGCGCCGGGGGCAGCAGCCACAGCCATACGAGACACAGGCGCAGGTTGAAGAGCAGGCTCATTGTTCTTCGATCATGAGCTCAAAGATGTTGTGATTCATGACGAAATTCAGGATGTCCGGCAAGGGAATGGCCATGTTGGCAATCTGGCCGTCGAGATATTTGTCGGGATCGTCGAGCTGGTCGATGACGTCGGCCAGGTGCTCGTCGGGGACGAACAGAAAAGCGGGCAGTTGCATGCGGGGGCTTGCGGGGTCGGCATCGATGGGCATCAGGGGCCACTCCCGCTCGCCGATCCAGACGAAACGGATCTCGTAAGCCGCCAGCACAGGCGCCAGTTTCCTGCACAGGAAGAGGTGGTTGATCCAGAAGGTAAGGCCCGGGTTTTTGGGCATGTCGTGAAAGCGATGGACGAACGCGCCCACCGGCGCCCCTCCGATGACCATGTGTTGGGGCACGATGTACTCGGTGCCGTGGTTGCAGCGGATGCGGACCTGCGGGCCGCTGAGACAATCAGCCGGCACTGCGGCTACCACATTGCCGAAATCGAATTCAAGCATGGCGGATGATTTGGAGGTTGTTTTTCCTGAGGCGTTGCAGGGCGGCTATGCTGCGGGAAAAGACGAACCCGTGCGGGGCGTGCCAGTACATGCCGTCGTGCCACAGCAGCGCGCGGCCCGTATGCAGGGCGAACAAGGTGCTGCCCTCCTGGTCGCGCAGCCGGAAAAATGATCCCCTGGGTATGCGCGTACGGGCTTCGCAGAGCGTCAGGAGCAGCTCGTCGTCGAACAAGTCGGAGGGAAGGTTGAACAGCAGTTCGTTTTGGTTTTCTGCCATAGGTGAATTTGGTGCGCAAGGGAAAACGGCGAACCCATAAGTACGCTGGCCGCAAAAAAGTTTCAGGGAGCCACGTTTCAGGCTTCCGACACGCGCCACACGATGAGGCGGCGGTCGTCGCTGGCAGAGACGAGGTGGGTGTCGTCGAGCCAGCGCAGGGCATTGACCGAATGGGCATGGCCGTCGTCGCGCACGCGCTCGAGGGCTTTCAGCAGCGACAGGCTGCCCGTCTCCCAGATGCGGATGGTCTTGTCGCGGCTGCCGGTGGCCACCAGGCTGCCGGTGGGTTGCACGGCGATGCTGTTGATGGTGTACATGTGGGCGGGCAGGTCCTGCTGGCAGGTGGGCTGCCCGTCGAGGAGCCACTGTTTGAGGCGGGCGTCGCGGCCGCCGCTGAGCAGGAAGGCGGGATTGTCGGGCAGGTACCGCACGGTAAAGACGGAGTTGTCGTGGGCATGGTCGATGCGGTGGCGCAGGGAGTAGTCCTCGGCATCGAGCAGGTAGATGCAGTGGTCGCTGGAACCGATGGCCAGCTCGTTGCGGGCGGGGGAGTAGTCGATGCTGCGGATGCTTTTGGTGGCCAGCTTCAGCGTCCAGTCGAGGCGGCCGCTTTCGGCATCCCAGATGCGCAGGCAGCCGTCTTCGCCGCCGGTCAGGAGTTTTTTGCCGGAAGGCAGGATGGCGAAAATGCCGCCCTGGTGCGCCTGAATGTGGCGGTCTGCGCCGCTATGGCCTACCGGCAGGCGGTGCAGCATGCCCTGCATGGTGCCGGCCCACACCACCTGGGCGTCGGCATCGCTGGCCAGCGAAAAAACCTGGCCTGTGGTGCGTGCGACCATCTGGCCCTCGTGCGGATGGTCGAGGTGCCAGCCCGCCACGATGGCGTCGCCGCCGCCGCTCACGAACTGGAAAGGGCCGGCTGCGCCACTCAGGGCGTAGATGCAGGCTTTGTGCCCGGAAATGTGGTACAGAGGTTCAGCTTTCACGTGCGAAAAATAAGGTTTTTCCGTGAGCTGGCAACGGTGGCAGCAGGTGCATGCCGACAAGTGAATTTCTGCATGGAGGTGGCAGCGGACGAGCAGGGAGGGCGGGTCGGATTTGGGGGGCATTCCGGGGTTTTAAGCTGCCCAACACCACACTTCACTCCAATAGTTTCAGCGGGATGCTGGCGCGCAGCTCGAAAATGCGGGTTACGGGATTGGGCAGGTCGTCGGTATAGCGACTCACGAGGCGCTGCAGGGTGGGCAGGCTGCTGCGCCAGGCGCTTTGTTGCAGCAGAGCCAGCGCGAACTCGGGCCACCAGCGGGTGCTGAAGGTGAAAGGTGTTTTGGCCCGCTGCGCTGTGAGGAGGCGACGCCACACCTCGGTCGTCAGCTCGTCCGACCACGCCTTGTCGGCTTTCGCCAAAAGGAGCGACACGGGCGTGGGCAGGTCGAGGGCCGGGTGGCGACTCAGGCCCTGCAGCATGAGCTCGGAAAAGCGATCGGAAGGGGTGGCGTCGAGCAGGGCTGGCAGGGTGCGGTGCCAGAGGGGCGAGGGTTCCTCGCGCTCGAGCCAGAAGCGCCACAGCAGCTCGAGCAGGGGCTGGTTGTTGTGGCGGGCGGCGGCGTGGGTGAGGCCCGAGAGGATGGCTTCGGCCAGCTCGCCCGTACGCGCGAGTCCTTCCACGAGCGCGCGTGCGCCGAGCTGCAGCTGCGCGCGCAGCAGCCCGGGCGGTGTGGCCGCAAACAGATGCCACAGCAGCAGCCGGGGCTCGGTCAGGTCGTCGAGCGGGGGCACCCGGTCGTTTTCGTCGGTGAGGGCGGGCAGCGCCAGCAGTGTCTCGATAGACACGCCCAGCCGCTCGCGCCACGGCAGCAGGGCGGCCTGCCCTTCGTCGGTCAGGGCGAGGTGATTGCGGTCCGTGGTGAAGGCGCGGGCCAGCGCCCCGGCGATTTCATTTCCGAAGGGATGGTCGGGAAACAGGGCGCAGCAGACAGCCGCCTGCATGCGTGCTGCCGGCACGGCGTGGTGGAGGGCATGGGTGGCGAGCGGCTCGTCTTCGGGCCTGAGGTCGCGCTGCAACAGCCGGATGAGGGCGACTTGCCACGAAGGATGTTGCCCGAACGCGCGCGTCCAGGCTTTTGCGAAAGCGGCATCGCCTTTTTTGCGCAAGCGCAGCAGCTCGAGCCATTCGTCCTTGTCGGCGGCGCGCAGGCTGTCGGGCGCGCCGCTGATGGCCTTGAGCCAGGGCAGGTGTTGCAGGGCCAGCCAGCGCCCTACGCGGCCCGCCACGGGAGCCAGGGCCTGCCACAGGCGCGGCGTCTCGACACAGGCATCGAGCAGGTCGGGCCACAGCTCATCGGGGATGCGGCGCCGGCGCTGGCGCAGCTGCCACAGGAACTCGGGCAGCCCCTTGCGCCATTCGGGCTGCAGCAGGCGGGCCAGCAGCTGCCGGCCACCCGCCGACAGGGGGCGCCCCCCGGCTTCGGCGGCGGGCTCGGGCAAGGGGGCGTCCCAGGGGATGAGGGCAAAACCGGCGCGGCGGCGCAGCCACGACCAGCTCAGCGCGTGCAGCAGCCACTCGGCCTCGTCTTCCTCGACGATGCCGGCCTGCACCAGCTCCCGCACCAGGCCGTCGGGCAGGCTGGCGCGGTCGGTGCCCAGCAGGGCAGCGCGCACGAGCTCGGGCCAGTAACTCTTTGGGTCGCCCATGATCG
>CAYNYN010000125.1:5310-9484 GCA_964401445.1 uncultured Saprospiraceae bacterium
CTCTTCACTCCTCCCTCCTCACACATCTACACTCACCCGCGCACCCAAAGCAGGTAGACCGCGGCGTAGGGCAGCAGGAAGATGAAGCCGTCGAAGCGGTCGAGCATGCCGCCGTGGCCGGGCATGATGGCGCCCGAGTCCTTGACGCCCACGCTGCGCTTGAGCATCGACTCCACCAGATCGCCAATAGTGCCGAACACGCCGACGATGGCACCCAGCACCACCCAGTCGAGGGGCGGCAACTCGTCGAACAGCAGGCCCAGCAGCCCGCCCACGGCCATGGTCACCACCACGCCGCCTATGGTGCCTTCGATGGTTTTCTTGGGCGAGACGTGCGGTGCAAGGGGTCGGCGGCCCAGCGTGGATCCCACCACGTAGGCGCCCGTGTCGTTGGCCCAGGTGAGCAGCAGCAGCCCGAAGACGGTGTTGGCGTAGAACTGCTGCTCCTTGAAGGCGATGAAGTCGAGCAGCGCAAAGGGTGCTCCGATGTACACCATGCCCAGCACCAGCCAGGCCATGTTCTGGAAAGCGTGGCGCGAGCCCACCACCAGCTCGTAGATGAAGCCCAGAAAGATGAAGGGCGAGAAGAGCAGCGCGCTGGCAATGACGAACTCTTCGTTGAAGTGGATGTAGTGGAACTGCAGCAGCGTGGCCAGCACGAAGGGCGTCAGGCCGAGCATGATGCCGATGCCGATGCGCACGATCTCGCGCGGCTTGCTGTGGCCCAGCACCATGCGGTAAAACTCCCACAGGCACAGGGCCGTGATGAGGGCAAACAGGGCGATGAACGAGTAGCGCCCGCCATACAAACCGCCCAGCATGACGATGAGAAAAATGGCGGCAGAAATCACCCGACGTATCAATCCTTTCATTCAGCAGCGCTTTTGTCGGCGGAGCCGGTCATCGTGAGCTGGTGGATGTGGTACCCGATGAGCAGCACCAGCACCAGCGAAGCGAGGGCGCTGGGCCAGGTGAACGGCTCCATGCTGTCGGGTTCCATCTCGACCACCAGGTCGCGAAAATAGTATGCGGCCACCACCTGCACGGCATTGTTGGCGAAATGCGCCAGCACCGGCACCCACAGGTTGCGCGACCAGTAGAACAGGTAGCCCAGCACGGCGCCCAGCGCCAGCCGTGGCAGAAAGCCTTCGAACTGCATGTGAAAGGCACTGAACACCAGGGCCGACAGCCACACGGCCAGCACGCCCCGCCCCAAGGCGCGGTGGAGCATCTGCTGGAGCAGGCCCCGGAAGACGAGCTCCTCGCCCACGGCCGGCACCAGCGCGATGATGACGACATTGACGAACAGCTCTTCCGGCGTCTCCATCACCAGCAGCGCTTTGATCATCTCATTGGTCGAGTCTTCGAGCTGCACCATCCACTCGGCCAGCGGTATCTGGTGGTTGAGCCAGTACAGGGCCTGGGCCAGCGGAAACGATGCCAGGATGAACAGCACGCCCCAGCCGGCCACGCGCAGCTCGGGACCGGCATCGAGGCGCAGGCAGCGCGCCCACTTTTTTCGAAAGAGGAGCCAGGCCGTGGCCAGGGCCGGCAGCACGAAGGTGCACAGGTGGTTGAGCAGGATGGCGGCCCGCATCATGCGGCGGGCGCGCTTGTCGCTGTGTTCGCCAAACGTGTCGAGCAGGACAGATAGGTCGAAGTCCCCCCATTGGCCCAGGGCGAAGAGCAACAAGGATCCTAACAGGGCACCCCCGAGGATGCAGCCCAGCAGGATGACGAGTTGGAGCGCAAAGGGAAGTGAGACGGGCCAGACGTTGCGGGCAGACAAAGCGTGTGGGCGCGGTGGTTCCATGCGTGTGATGCGTTTTCGTTTCATCCTGGCTTGTCGGGGCGGGAAAGCGTGCGCGGGTGTGGTGCCATTTTCGGGCGACAAAGACGACATTTGCACCGCCCGGGGCTTTTGCCTTTCGGCAAATGGGGCCCGGTCCATTCGTCTGCAAACCAAACCGAAACCAATGACTCAGACCCCGACACGGCTCAGCGTCAATGTCAACAAGGTGGCGCTGCTGCGCAACTCACGAGGCGGCAATTTACCCAATCTCGTACAGGTGGCCAAAGACTGCGAGGCCTTCGGCGCCGAAGGCATCACCGTGCATCCGCGCCCCGACGAGCGCCATATCCGCTACGCCGACGTGCCCGAGCTCAAGGCCATCGTCACCACCGAGTTCAACATCGAAGGCTATCCTTCCGAGCGCTTCCTCGAGCTGGTGTGCCAGGTGCGCCCGCACCAGTGCACGCTCGTGCCCGACGACCCCAACCAGCTCACCTCCGACCACGGCTGGGACACTCGACGCCACCGCCAGTTCTTGCAGGAGGTGACGGCGCGCCTGCACGAACACGGCATCCGCGTCAGCATGTTCGTCGATCCGGTGCCCGAAATGATCGAAGGGGCGCGCGAGGTGGGTGCCGACCGCGTGGAACTGTACACGGGGCCCTACGCGCACGACTACCACAAGGACCGCGAGGCAGCCATCGCGCCCTACGTGCGCGCCGCCGAGGCAGCCCTCGAACTGGGGGTGGGCCTCAATGCCGGCCACGACCTCAACCTCGACAACCTGCGCTTCTTCCGCGAGCGCATCCCGGGGCTGCTCGAGGTATCCATCGGCCATGCGCTCATCTGCGATGCGCTCTACTACGGCCTGCACAACACCATACAGATGTACCTGCGCCAGTTGCGGTGAGGCGCCCCATCAGCGCACCACCACCAGCTCTTCGGGGTCCCAGCGGATGATGCGCTCCTCGAAATAGCTGTCGTTGCACAGCAGGGCCGGGGCGGCAGCCCGATAGCCGAACAGGGCGTCTTCGGCCACCTTCTTTCCCGTGCGCATGCCCGTGAAGAAGTTGACGAAGTGGTCGTAGTGGGCGCCCTTGTAGCTTTCTTCGGCCTGGTAGTGCATCTTCTTTGGCGGCAGCATGCGGGCCCGTTTGCCGAAAGGCGAACCGGCCTCGGCCGCCTTCTGCCGGAAGAAGGGATCGTCGAGCGGGTCCACCGACACGTTCTTGTAGAGGAACACGTCGTTCCAGGTCACGTCCATGGCGCCCTCGTTGCCCACCAGGCGCAGGAAGGTGCTGCCCGAGGTGCCGTCCACGAAGTTGACGCGCAGCGACAGGTTGAAGCCCGGGTGCGTGTCCGTTTCCGGGTAGTCGAACATGCCGAGCAGCACGTCGGGCACCTCGCGCCCGTCTTTCCAGTAGCGCAGGCCGCCCGTGGCCACGATCTTGTTGGGCCCCTTGCTGCTGACGATGAAGTGCAGGCTCGAGAACAGGTGCACGAACAGGTCGCCCGACACGCCCGTGCCGTAGTCGCGGTAGTTGCGCCAGCGGAAGAAGCGCAGCGGGTCCCACGGCCGCTTGGTCGTGATGCTCAGGTAGCGGTCCCAGTCCACCGTCTCGGGCGAGGCATCGTCGGGGATGGGGTACTGCCAGGCGCCGAGGGGCGAGTTGCGCGCCCAGAACCCTTCGGCGTAGTTGAGCTGGCCGATGGCGCCGGCCTCGTACAGCTCCTTGGCTTTCTCGTTGCCCAGCGAGCTCATGCCCTGGCTGCCCACCTGGAACGTCTTGCCCGTGCGCTCCTGCGCCTCGATGACGGCGCGCCCCTCGCCGATGGAGTGCACCATGGGCTTTTCGCAATAGACGGCCTTGCCGGCCTCGAGTGCTTCCACCGAGATCTTCTTGTGCCAGAAGTCGGGCGTGGCCACGATGACGGCGTCCACGTCGGGGCGGGCCAGCACCTCGCGGTAGTCGCGCGTGGTGAACAGGTCCTTGCCCCAGCGGTCGCGTGCCTGCTGCAGGCGGCCGTCGTACAGGTCGCAGGCGGCCACGATGCGCACGCCCGGCACCGACAGGGCCGTCTCGACGTCGGCCACACCCATGCCGCCTGCACCGATGACGGCAATCTGGATGTGGTCGTTGGCGCTGAAGGGGCGGCTGCGGCGCAGCCATTCGGGCAGGGTGGCCTCGTCGCGGCCAAACAGTTGCATGCCGGAAGCCATGGCAGCAGCGCCTACGGCCAGCTTCCGCAAAAAGCGGCGTCGGGGATGACGTGACATGATGGATCGGGATTGATCGGGTGAAACAATGTTTGCCGAAAGGCGACACTTGCTGGCGAGATGGTAATGATAGGATTTTTTCGGCTTTCGCCAAAAAGAGGCCG
>CAYNYN010000126.1:0-3670 GCA_964401445.1 uncultured Saprospiraceae bacterium
CCATCCAAAACACATACTCATGAGAAAACACACCTTCCTGGCCCTGACGGGCCTGTTGCTATGCCTGGCAGGCACCCGAGTCCACGGCCAGGCCGACCCGGAAAAGGCAGCCTGGATCGAGCGCTTTGCACCCCTGGCCATCGAAGACATGGTGACTTACGGCATTCCCGCCAGCGTCAAGCTCGCGCAATGCATCGTGGAATCGAACTGGGGCCAGAGCCGGCTGGCACGCGAGGCGAACAACTATTTTGGCATCAAGTGCAAGAGCTGGTGGGATGGCGAGACCATCGCGCTCGAAGACGACGACTACGATGCGGAAGGCCGGTTGGTGCCTTCCTGCTTCCGCAAATACGAGTCAGCCGAAGCTTCGTTCCGCGATCACACCTGGTTTTTGCTGCAAGACCGCTATCAGGAGCTTTTCCGGCTCGACATCGGTGACTATCGCGGCTGGGCCGAGGGCCTGCAGCGCATGGGCTATGCCACCAACCCGCGCTATGCCGAGTTGCTGATCCGGACCATCGAAACGTATGACTTGCAGCGCTACGACGCGCTAGCCCTGGCCAGGCGCGAGGTCACCGACGCACCCGCGGACCTGCCCGCAGCCGCTCCCTCCTCCGCTGTGGCGGTCATCCAGCCGGCTGCCACAGCGCCTTCTGCCACTCCGCCGGCGCCCCGGCAAAGGTCGTGGTACGATCCGCGCACCATCAAAGCCGAGGTGCCGCTCATCGAGGGCGATCCCATTCTGCCCTGATCGGGCTCACTCCTCTGTCAAGGGTTCTTCTTCGTAGCCTTCGGTGCCCGGCTCGGGCTCGTCGGGCAGGGTGGAAATGATGGGCGTGGCCTTGGATGCCTCCAGCTCCTTGTGTCGCTGTCTGTTGCGATAGATGTCGATGGCCGTGAAGATGGCCTTGAGCATGCTGCCCTCGTTGGCTTCCCCCTTGCCGGTGAGGTCGTAGCCGGTGCCGTGGTCGGGCGAGGTGCGGACGTAGGGCAGGCCGGCCGTGAAGTTGCAGCCTTCGCCAAAAGTGAGCAGCTTGAAGGGGATGAGCCCCTGATCGTGATACATGGCCATGATGCCGTCGTAGCGCTGGTGCTGCGCGCTGCCGAAGAAGCCATCGGCCGGGAAGGGGCCCATGACCATGAAGTTGTTTTTCTTCAGCTCGACCACGGCCGGGCGAATCACGTCGCGCTCTTCAGTGCCGATGCGGCCTTCCTCGCCGGCATGCGGGTTGAGGCCGAGCACGGCAATGAGCGGCCGCTCGATACCGAAGTCGATGCGCAGGCTCTCTTCCATGATCCGCACCTTCTCGATCACGCGGTCCTTGTGGATCTTCTCGGGCACCTTGCGCAGCGGCACGTGATTGGTCACCAGGCCCACGCGCACGTCGTCGCTGATCATGAACATCAGGCTCTGGCCGGCCCCCAGCTTCTCGGTGAGGTACTCGGTATGTCCGGGCCACTGGAACCCGGCCATCTCCATGGCCTGCTTGTTGATGGGGGCCGTGACGAGCACGTCGATCAGCCCCTTCTTCAGGTCTTCCACGGCACAGTCGAGCGAACGCCACGCATACTTGCCGCCATCCTCGGTGGCGCGCCCCAGCGTGATGTTCACGCTTTCGCTCCAGCAATTGACGACGTTGATCTTGTTGGCCGAAAGGCGCTCGGCCGAGGCGACCCCGTGAAACGGCACCCGAAACTCGGGCAATATGTTCTTGTGATACGACACCACCTTCGTCGAGCCGTAGATGACCGGCGTGCAGATGTCGAAAATGCCTTCGTGGTGCAAGGCCTTGAGCGTGACCTCCAGACCGATGCCATTGATATCGCCTACGGTAATGCCTACTTTCACTTTTTCCATTATCCTGCTGGTCTTTTGCGTGTCGGGTTTTCAATCGGCCAAAGTTAGCGGTTGTTTCCGTACCGGCCGATGCGAGACGGAGAGACGAAGTGAGGAGTGAAAAAAGCAGGGGGTTCTTTTGCGGCGGAATGTCGTTGCGTGCAGTTCGCCTTTTTCGCTTCGCGCCATGCGACACCGCACGAGGTGAACCCGAAAGCAGGCTACAGGCGTACCTTTGGGACAAATCGCAAGGCGTGAAAGCAAAAAAATCGTACGGCCAGCACTTCCTCACCAACCACCACATCGCCCGGCGCATCGCCCGGAGCCTGCAGGGGAGTGGTCCCGTGCTCGAGGTAGGGCCGGGCAAGGGCATGCTCACGCAGTACCTGCTGGAGCTGGGCCGGCCGCTCAAGGTGGTCGAGGCCGACCCCGACATGGTGGCCTGGCTCGAAACCCATTTTCCCGACCTGGGACCCCATATCATCGCTGCCGACTTTCTCGAGGTGCCGCTCGACGAGGTGTTCGACGGGCAGGCGTTCAGCCTGGTGGGCAATTTTCCGTACAACATCTCTTCCCAGATCGTATTCCACATGCTCGACTACCGGCAGCACGTGCCCGAGATGGTGGGCATGTTCCAGCTGGAGATGGCGCGCCGCATCGTGGCAGGGCCGGGCAGCAAGGAGTATGGCGTCATCAGCGTGCTGACGCAGGCGTGGTACGAGGGCAAGCTGCTGTTTCAGGTGTCGAAGGGCAACTTCAACCCGCCGCCCAAGGTGCAGTCGGCCGTGATCCGGCTGGAGCGCAAGGAAGACGCCGCGCTGGGGTGCGATGAAGCCCTGTTCCGCACCGTGGTGAAAACCGTGTTCAACCAGCGCCGCAAGATGCTGCGCAACACCGTGAAGAGCCTGGTGCCGCCGGGCACCTCTCTCGAGCACGAGCTCATGACGCGCCGCCCCGAGCAGTTGTCGCTCGACGAGTTCGTGGCGCTGACCAACTGGGTAGCTGCCTGCCAGGCCGGTCAATCCACGTAGATCACCTTGCGCAGGAAACGCAGGCCGAGCGTCAGCTCGAAGGTGATGTTGCGGATGAGGCGCTCGGGGATGGTGGTCGTCTGGCCCGTGTAGGGGTTCTGCACGTTGGGGATGGCCGGCTGCCGGTATTGGTACGAAAAGTCGGGGTTGACGGTCAGCTCGAGCAGGCCGCCCACCAGCTCGCCGAAGGGCATCTCGATGCCGCCACCTACCGTGACGCCGTAGTTGAAACGGTTGACGAAAAAGGGCCACGGATAGATGGAATAGGCGGGATTGGCTTCGTTGAACTGCTGATACTCGTCGAGGTTGGTGCTGACGGTGTAGTCGCCCCGGATGCCGAGCAGGTAGTAGAAGCGGCCGGCCCCGTATTCGTACTTGCGCTTGCCCCCGAAGGTGAGGGAGACGTTGTTGAAAAGAAACTCGCGCGCCGGCGGGCGATACACGTTGCCGTTGAGCGGGTTGACGAAGTTGCGGTTGCGAATGGCGCTGCCCTTGACGTGCCAGCCGGCCTGCACGAAAATGGCGAACTGCTCCGACTGCTCGTCGAGCGTTTCGATGTAGGCGATGCCGTGATATTTGAACAGCGGATCCTGCTCGATGCTGTTCCAGTTCTGGATGCCGAGGGTGAGCCCGCCCTTGAAGCCGAAGGCAAAGCCCCCCTGCGCGGTCCCATTTGCCGAAAGGCTGATCATCAACAGGGCGGTCAACAGGATGCGTACCATAGTTTTGTCGTCTTGTCAGCTTTTATAGTCCAGGTGATTCAGGTTGAGTCCACTGAAAAAAGTCGATGGACGATGGACGA
>CAYNYN010000126.1:3770-9450 GCA_964401445.1 uncultured Saprospiraceae bacterium
CACGCACCATGCGTGCCAAGGTAGCACAAAGCGGCGTTTCTGCGGCGTCTCACTGGCGGATGAGCAGGCGCTGCCCGGGCTTGATGAGGTTGGAGTCGAGGCCGTTGAGGCGTTTGATCTCATCGACCGTGGTCTGGTGGCGCCGCGCGATGCTGTAGAGCGTATCGCCCTTGACCACCGTGTAGTACAGTGGCTGGGCTGTGGCTGGCGGTTCGGGCTGCGGCGTGGGCGGTGTGACGGGCGGCTCGGGCTGTGGCTGCGGCGTGGGCGGTTGTGGCTGTGGCGAAGGCGGCCACGACGGGTTGGTCGTGGTGGGTGGCGTGGTAGTGGCGGGGGGCGTGGTGCCGCCAAAAGGATCTTCGGGGAAGACGGGTTCTTCCGATTCGTCTTCGGTGGGAGTTGTAGCGGGCGGCGTGACGGGCGGCTCGGGCTCGTCGGGCGTCACCACGTCGGTGTCGTCGAAGAAGTCGTCTTCGCCGGGCAGTGGCAAGGTGTCGGTGTCGCGCAGGCGGGGCGCTTCACCGGGCTTGACGCGCCCCCGCAGGATGATGCGCTCACCCACGGCCGGCTCGCTGCCCTCGGGCATGCGGTTGCGCCAATACAGCTTGGATAGCTTGACGCCGTAGAGGTTGGAGATGTAGACCATCGTCTCTCCGGCCTTGACGTAGTGCCATTTGCGGTGCCCCCGCCAGAAGTTGCGCTTGGGCTGGATGTACACGGGCGTGCCCGCCTCGAGCTCCTGATAGGGGTCGGTGAGGTGTTCGTTGTACTTGAGGAGGCGATGCACGGGCACGCGCACGCGCTCGGCGATGTAGGCGGGCGTCTCGCCGGGGCGGGCCAGCACCAGTTTGGCGTCGTTGTTGACGATGACCTCGCGGGCGGCAGGAAAAGAGGGATAGGGCAGCTCGCCCTCTTCGAAGGGCACTTCGGGCACGGGCGGATGGGGTGTGATGACCACCTCGTCCTGCAGGGCCAGCAGATCGTACTGGTGCAGGTTGTAGGTCTCGATGATGCGGATGAGCTTCTTGTCGTAGTCGGGCGCCGTGGCATAGCCTGCGCGCTTCAGGCCCTTCGCCCACGCTTTGTAGTCGGTGGGGTCGAGCTCGAAGAGAAAGCCGTAGCGCTTCTTCTTTTTCGGGTCGCGCAAAAACTCGGAATGGGCCACGAACGACTCTTCCGGATGCTTGTAGGCGCGAAAGCAGGACTTGACCAGCTTGCCGTCGTGGTAGTCGTCGTCCTTGCGCCACACCTTCCTGCCCTTCCAGTCGTCGTGGCACTTGATGCCGAAGTGATTGTTGGCATGCACGGCCAGATAGCTGGTACCCGAGGCCGACTCGAGGATGCCCTGCGCCAGCTTGATGCTGGCCGGGATGCCCGTGCGGATCATCTCGGCGATGGCGATGTCCTTGTATCGCTGCACATAGGCTTCCGGGTCGGGCTTCTGGGCCGGCGCTGCCGCCACGAGCCAGAGCGAAGCGACGAGTACGAGTGGAGCGGACAGGTTCATGGCATTCGGGTTTTTTGTGGTTGTGTCCGATGCGGGTGCAGCGGGGGTGTGCGGGCGCCTCAGGCGAAAAAGACGACGAGGAACGTGAGCACCGTCAGGATGAAGCCCACCATGAATACGTTGTAGGAAACGGTAAGGAAGCGGTATTTGGTATCGAGCACGCGCCCCAGGTGGTACAGGTCGCGCACCATGTTGCCGTAGAGCAGCTCTCCATTGCGCATCACCGCATCCATCATCCTTTCGAACGTTTCCTCATCCAGCGAAGCAAAATTGCCAAAAAAGATGAGGTGGCGCTTCAGCTGGTCGGGCCGCGAGGGCTCCCCCTCCATGCGCGTGACCTTGGGCCGTGCCGAGAGGATGGCGAAGGTGAGCGACACCAGCCCCGTGACCAGGAAAATCACGGCAGGCATCAGGATCATGGGGTTGGTCTCCGTGATGTTGCGATAGCTGAGCACCGAAATGATGAGCGAGATGAGGATGGCATTGACGCTGATCATGATGTGCGCCTTGTTGTCGGCAATGGCGCTGAGGTTGATCTGGGTGCGGTAGGCGCTGCGCAGCCAGGTCTGTATGGCGCTGGTGGGCACATTGCGCTCGATGCCCTGGAAGGGGGCGTCGGGCTCATCGGTGGGGGGTGGCAAGTGGCGGTCGCGCGCCAGGCGCTCCTTGAGGGCCTGGATGTGTCGGGCCAGCGCCTCGCCGAAAAGGCGATGCCCCGCGTCGGTGTACCAGCGCACGGCCATCAGCTCCTGCCAAAGTTGATGGCGCCAGGCAGGGGCTGGCAGCGTGGTGCGTTTCATCAGCTCGTATTCGGCATGGCGCAGCGCATCCACGGTTTTGAAGTCTTCGCGGGCATAGTGCAGCGCCTGCCACGCATCGGCAAACACCTCGGCGGCGGCAGGGGCATTGGTCGGCAGCGCCGCCACGTTGGCCGTGAGGCACAGGCGCACCAGCGGGAGCGGCCGCCCGTGCTCCTGCTCGAGCATCGCCAGGGCCTCGAGGGCGCCCCGCTCCGGCTCGTCGTAATGGGTGGCGTAGCCCGCAAAGGCCAGCCAGCCGGCAATGACGGCGGCATGACGCGCCTCCTCATCGAGCCCTTCGGCCTCGGACAGCCGCTCGATCAGTGCCACGAGCTCGGCCGCATATCGGTAGTTGTGAAACAGCAGACGGCTGTCGCCATGCAGCCGGAACCACCGCAAGGCGACGGCTTTTGCCGAAAGGCAAACCGCAGCGGGTATGGACGAAATGTGACGACTGTGCATGGCCTGCGTATCAATGAAGCGACACAAAGAATGGACATTTCAGGTGAAAAAAACAAATCATCAAAGTGAATTGTGTACCTTTATCGCGTATTGCTCATCCCCATTCGTCGACCCAACCATCCACAATTTCTGCAACCAAGTTTTTTTCTATCACTCAGTTCGGCCCTCGGCCCGGCATGTGCGTTCAGCCATTTGCCTGGGGTCTGAAGTCCAACGTTGAGTAAAATTTTTTCGATCATGAGTACAAGCACCAACCTGATGGAGCTGCTGCAGCAACAACTGCTGCAAAACGACACCGTAGTAGAAACCCTCAGCCAGCAGCTCGGCGGCGTGGAAAAGGAAAAGGCAGCCACGGCCGCCCAGACCGCCATCACGGCGCTGGTGACCAGCCTGGCCAAGAACGCCACGCGCCCCGAGAACGCCAACGGCCTGCTCCAGGCCATCGACCGCGACCACGACGGCAGCCTGCTCGACCACGCCATGGAGTACTTCAGCGGCCAGTTTCAGCCTTCCAACCCCAAGACGACCGACGGGGCAGGCATCCTGCGCCACCTGCTGGGCGATCGCAAGGACACCATCGCCAAGGTGGTGGCAGAGACCAGCGGGCTGGAGCCCGAAAAAGGTTCGTCCCTCCTCGAAATGCTGGCCCCCGTCGTCATGGGTGCGCTGGGCAAGACGCGCCGCGAAGCAGGCTTCGGCCTCGACGACATCGTACAGATGCTCACCGGTACCGTACAACAACAGAAAGGCAGCAACCCCGCCATGGACATGATCACGCGCTTCCTCGACCAGGATGGCGACGGCAGTGCCATGGACGACATCGCCGGCATGGGCATGCGCATTCTTGGCAACCTTTTTGGCGGAAAGAAGTAAAAAGTATTCGAGGCGACCCGCGTGTCACCTCGTTGAGGAGACAAACTCCGCAAGTTGTGATGGCTCGAATGCCACACATTTCCCTCGCCATCGCGGCGGGGGATTTTTTTTGCGGGTGCCGGTGCGCGGCAGGCCCTCAGCCATCCCCTTCCCCCACGAACGCTTCCATGAGCAGGGTGGCCGCACGCAGGGCCGACATGCGGCCGGCCGCCACCTCGCGCTCATAACGGGGCAGCAGGGTGCGCACCTGCGGATGATCCATGAACAGGCGCCGGAGCTGCTGGTCGATGCTCTCGTGCAGCCAGAAGCGCGCCTGCCGCGCCCTGTTTTCCTGCAGATAGCCCGAGGCCTGCGCTTGCGCAAAAAAGGCCTCCACCGCCTCCCACACTTCGGCAATGCCCTCGCCGGTCAGGGCCGAGCAGAGCAGGACGCGCGGCTGCCAGCCGGCGGGATGGGGCGGCATGAGGCGCAGGGCATTGCGGTAGGCGCGCTGTGCCTCGCGCGCCAGCGGCAGCCGCTCGCCGTCGGCCTTGTTCACGGCGATGAGGTCGGCCATCTCGACGATGCCCCGCTTGATGCCCTGCAGCTCGTCGCCGCCGCCCGGCAGCAGCAACAGCAGGAAGCAGTCCACCATGGAATGGACGGCCGTCTCCGACTGGCCCACGCCCACCGTCTCCACCAGCACCAGATCGTAGCCGGCCGCCTCGCACAGCACGATGGCCTCGCGCGTGCGCGCCGCCACCCCGCCCAGCTGGTCGCCGGCCGGCGAGGGGCGGATGAACGCTTCGGGCCGCGCCGCCAGTTGCTCCATGCGCGTCTTGTCGCCGAGGATGCTGCCGCCGCTCACCTTGCTCGTGGGGTCGATGGCCAGCACCGCCACCCGGTGCCCCCGCCCGATGACGTGCTGCCCCAACGCCTCGATGAAGGTGCTCTTGCCCACACCCGGCACCCCCGTGATGCCGAGGCGACGCGCCTTGCCGGCATGGGGCAGGCAGGCCTCCACCACCTCGAGGGCCAGCTGCTGGTGGTCGGGGCGGCTGCTCTCGACCAGCGTGATGGCCTGGCCCAGCACCACGCGGTCGCCTTGCAGGATACCGCGCACCAGCGCTTCACGCGACGGCAGGGGCCGCCGCCGCAGGCGCTGGCGCAGACGCGGGTTGAGTTCGTTCGGCATGGGTCATTCGCCCTTGAAGACGGGTTTGCGTTTCTCGAGGAAGGCCTGGACGCCCTCCTCGTAGTCGTGTGTCTGGCCGGCGGCCGTCTGCAGCTCCTGCTCCATGTGGAGCTGCGCCTCGAGCGTCTGGTTGGCCGAGGCGTTGAGCAGCTCCTTGGTCCAGGCCAGGGCGCGCGTCGGCATTTGCGAAAGCGTGACGGCCAGCTGCCACGAGGCCTCGGCAAAAGCCTCGTCGTCGTACACCTTGTACAGCATGCCCATCTGCAGGGCCTCGTGGGCGCCCACGCGGTCGCCCAGCATCATCAGCGCCGAGGCGCGCTGCCACCCGATGAGGCGAGGCAGCGTCCAGGTGCCGCCACTGTCGGGGATGAGGCCGATCTTGCTGAAGGCCTGGATGAAGGAAGCGGAGGCAGCAGCCACCACCACGTCGCAGGCCAGGGCGATGTTGGCGCCGGCGCCGGCAGCCACGCCGTTGACGGCGGCCACCACGGGCTTGGGCAGCTGGCGCAGCCGCAGCACGATGGGGTTGTAGTGCTCTTCGAGGATTTTGGTCAGGTCGGGACCCTCGGGGTCCACCACCTCCTGCAGGTCCTGGCCGGCGCAGAAGGCCTTGCCGGCGCCCGTCAGATAGACGGCGCGGATCGCAGGGTCGGCAGCGCACTCGTCCAGGCGGCGCTGCAGCTCGAGCGCCATGGGCCGGTTGAAGGCGTTGTACACGCGCGGGCGGTTGAGCGTGATGCGGGCCACCTGCCCGACGCGTTCGAAGAGAATGCTTTCTTCCATGAGGTTTCGTTTATAGCTCCGGTAATTCATGTTGCATGCATTCCAGGGCAGTCAGACTTTCATCGTGACATCGTGACGCGT
>CAYNYN010000127.1:0-9445 GCA_964401445.1 uncultured Saprospiraceae bacterium
TGAAGGGTTCGCAAACGTCTGGCGTGCAAAAACCCGCCACCATGTTCGACGTCTTCAGCGATACCCATTTCATGCGCGAGGCACTCAAGGAGGCGCAGCTGGCCCGGGAGGAGGGCGAGGTGCCCGTGGGTGCGGTCGTCGTGTGCGACAACCAGATCATCGCGCGCGCCCACAACCAGACCGAGCGCCTCAACGACGTGACGGCCCACGCCGAGATCCTGGCCCTCACGGCTGCTGCCGAGCATCTGGGCAGCAAGTACCTCGACGCGTGCACGCTCTACGTCACGCTCGAGCCCTGCGTCATGTGTGCCGGCGCGCTGGCCTGGGCCCAGCTCGGCCGCCTGGTCTATGGCGCAGCCGACGACAAACGCGGCTTCATGCGCTTCGGCAAGGAGCTGCTCCATCCTCGTACCCGCGTCGAATACGGCGTGCTGCACGACGCCTGCGCGCGCCTGCTGCGGGAGTTTTTTGCCGAAAGGCGAGGAAGGTGAAAAGGCCATCCATGAGAAATGGCAGGGCGTGACAATTGTCAGTGCATAGGGGTGACAAATGTTGTTTGTACAACAAGTGATATCGCTCACTTTTGGAAGTGAAAGAAGTGATTGCTCATTCACCTCCAAAATACAAGAACCATGAAATGGTGGACGCATTGTATCGGGCTGGTACTGTTGGGGTGGCTTTGTGCCGCGCCGGTACAGGCCCAATCGAGCCGCTGGCAGGTGCCGGAATCGGCCAAGACGCTGAAAAGCCCCTATAACCTCAAGGATCCGAAGCTGATCGCCGAAGGCAAGAAGATTTATTTCCAGTATTGCAACATCTGCCACGGCGACAAGGGCAAGGGCGACGGCACAGCCGGCCTGGCCCTCAACCCCAAACCCGCCAACTTCACTACCTCGGCTTTCCAGAGCCAACCCGACGGCGTGATTTTCTGGAAGATCACGCACGGCAATCCGCCAATGGCCTCATACGAAAGCGTGCTGAGCGAAAAACAACGATGGGCCGTGGTGGCCTTCCTGCGCACGCTCAAATGAGGCGACATCCCTTCGCTCTTGCGGAAATACTGTTGTGCTTTCTCTTTTCTGTGACCGGTCCGGTAGCAGAAGGAGAGGTGGTGTCATCCAATTGTTCACTTTCACAAAAACATGAAAGCCATGAAAAAGACAGGCTTGACCCTGCTTGCATCATGGGCGTTGATGTTTTTCGGTGGGGCCCTCATGGCCCAGGACGCGGCTGCGCCCCAACCGGATGCCTATTCGCCCATCGTGAGCCAGACCTTGCAGGATCGCAACGATCACAAGACCAACGCTTACCTGTTGGCAGGCTACTATGCCCTCGAGTTCGAGGCGGAAGAAGGGGAGACCAACTTTTCGGAGTTGAAGTTCAACCCCATTTTCCTGTGGCGCAAAAGCGATAACCTGTTTTTCGAATCGGAAGTCGAGATCGAGCTGAAGGGGAGCGACGAAGGAGTGGAGCAAGAGCTGAATCTCGAATTTGCTACCATGAACTGGCGGCTCAACAATAATCTGACGCTGTACACGGGTAAATTCCTCACTCCGATCGGTACCTTCCAGGAGCGCTACCACCCCGACTGGATCAACCGCGCGGTCAACAAGCCCATCGGCTTTGGCAAGAAGGTGAACGGCCTCAAACGCCTGCAGTCGGGCAGCGAGGTAGGTCTCGGCGTGCGCGGGGCACTCTTCGTGGGCAATGGCAAGGTGAACTACAATTTCTTCGTGTCCAACGGTGCCATGCTCGACTCGCTCGATGGCAGCCTCGTGTACGACAACCTGCTCGACAACAACGGCAACAAGGCCATTGGCGGCCGCATCGGCCTGCAGCCCTTTGCCGGCTCGCCTTTCGAGCTGGGCGTGTCGGGCTACACGGCCAAGGTGGGTAACGAAGGGGGCAAATACGAAGACGCCAGTGCCGGCATCTTTGCCGTCGACCTCAACTACGTCAAGTCGTTTTCGGGCGCCGGCAAGCTCGATGTGAAAGGGCAGTACCAGACGCTCAACGTGAGCCCCACGACCTATGAAGACGGGCTGACCCTCGACAATACCACTTCGGCCTGGTATGCACAGGTAGCCTATCAGTTGCCGGCACCTGCCGAGGGCGCCACCTGGCTGGGCAATGTAGAACTGGTGGCCCGGTACGCCAACCTGGACGTGCCCGATGGCGCACCCTGGGGTGCCGATCAGAGCCGCATCACGCTGGGCGCCAACTACTGGATCCGCTGGAATGCCGCCGTCAAGCTGGGTGTGGACATCGTGCAGGGCGACGATGAAACGGAAACGGGCTTCACGGCCGTCTTCACGATGGGCTTCTGAGCAGCCCGAACGCGCTCAGATTCATTCGAGAACCATTAAAATTGAAAGCCATGAAAAAGACCATAGCAGCCTTCGCATTGATGGGTGCCTTGACCGGCCTGACGCTGCTGAACAGCTGTTCGGCCCCGCGCATGGCCACGGTAACGGGTGCCCAGCTGTGGGGTGAAAACTGCGTGCGCTGCCACAACGCGCCGCCCCCGACCGACTTCACCGACACGCAATGGGAAGCAGTGGGCACCCACATGCAGCTCATCGGCCATCTGACCAATGAAGAACGCGACAAGATCATCGAGTTCATGCAAAGCGCCAACTGACGCTTGGCAGCAAGCGAAAAAGCAACGCGACTTTCACTTTTGCCGGGCCATTCCCCTGCGTGGGGAATGGCTTTTTTCGTGCTTCGAGCGGCAGTGTGTCGTTCCCAAAATGGGAATTCGGCCCATTGCGGGAATGGTGTAAAGAAGATTGGGTGTGTAAGTGGTTGATATGTAGTGGGTATTGGTTGGGCATGTTCTGTGGGTAATGCATGGCACCTGAAAAATCCAGGAAAACAATTCAAAAACAAGTTGGCCATGCAGCGACAACTACTCACCTCCCTTGCCTTGCTGTGGCATCTTGCCGCCCCCTTAGGAAGCATGAATGCCCAAATCACGTGGAGCAATTCGGTAGCTCCGGAAATCACCATCTGTGGCGACGGCGAGACGTTTACCGTGAGCTTCACCAATGAAACGGGGAGTACGCTTTCGGGCGTGACGCTGAGCATGAGTCTCCCCACTGGTATCGAATATGAAACGGGGAGCCTGAACGAATCTACCTCCTACAATGTGCAGGAGCAGGACGTTTCTAACCTGCACAGCCCCGTTTTTTCGATGAATAATGTGCCGAACCTGGCTACGGTGACTTTTACCGTCTCGCTCCGTGCCGGCTTCGATGCCCTTGCGTATCTGCAGGGGGGCAATGTCTTTCGGAACACCTATGTGCTGAGCTGGAATGGCGACAGCGATACGACCACCACCAGCGCGTACAATATGCTGTACGCTGCGCTGACCATCACCTCGGTTAGCCCGACGACCACCTCGGTATATACGGGCGGTACGTTTACCCGCACGGTGACGGTGGTCAACGGCGGCTATGGCAGTCTCAGCTCGTTCACCTTGCAGGAATCGTACACCAATACCGACGTGGTGCTGGTGAGCACCGACCTGGGCAGCCTCAACGGCTCCGCCACCGAGCTGACGCTGACGGCGGCCGATTTTGCCACCATAGGCGATGGCGACGGCCTGTTCGAGCAGAACGAGACCATCGTCATCACCGAGACGTGGCGGGCCGATGCCTGCTCGGGCAGTGCTTCCATCAGCACGCAGGCCGTGTGGGGATGCGATGGCGGCACCGATGGCAGCAACACGAAGAGCACCTCAGTATCCATTACGCTGTATGCGCCCAGCCTGAGCGTGAGCGGCACTTCGAGCTTCAACACCTGCATGGACGGCTCGGCCGACCAGCAGCAGATCGTCATCACCAACAACGGCAGCGGCCCTGCCAACGACGTGACGGTCACCATCAGCCAGCTCGACGCCGACCAGTACTCGCGTATCGACATCAACAGCGTGGAGTACGCGGTGGGCAACGGATCGTTTTCTTCCATTACTCCTTCCAGCACCACTTCCACCTATGCGCATGCGTGCCTGGGGTCCAACCCCTACGGCGGATTCACGATCTCGCTGCCCGTGGATATCGGGCCCGGCGAGAGTGTGACGGTGCGCTGGGATTCCTATACCTGTACCACAGTCGCCTGCGGCGCGGTGGAACTCATAGGCTGGCAGTATGAGGTGTCGGCCACCGACATGTGCAACCAGGACACCTACAACAAAAGCGGGACGGTACAACCCCTCAAAGACAAGAGCTTTTCCGTGTTCGCCGAGTCACCTTCCGACTTGTCGGATGGCGAGACGGGGCTGTATAACTACATTCTTTCTTCTGCCACACTCGATTTGCCGGAAGGCAGTGGGGCCTATATCGAAGTGGAGTTCGACGTGCCCGACGGACTGGTGTATCAGGGAAATGCCGGCGACCTGAAGTTCGTCAATGGCAGTTCGGAGTGGACGGCTTCGAGCATCAGCTACAATGCCGGCACGGGCAAGCTGAATGCCCAATACGATCTGCCCGCACCTTTCGATCTGCAACGCGCCGAGATTCAACTCAAGCTGACGCTCGACTGTAGTCAGGCCAATGACGGTTCGGCTACGGTGGGCATGGCACTGTACTATGTGATGGACGCCACGTGCAGCAGCCCGCCGCGCATCCCGCTGACCTGCTACGAGGCGGCCACGACCTATCTGCATTGCCCGGGTACCTGCTCCGAAGGGCTGGTGTTCAACAGCTTTACGGTGGCCCGCACCAGTCTGGGCGAGCCCGACAACGACGAGGACGGACTGGCAGACGCCTCGGGCTCGCTCGACATGAACAAGATCAAGCTCAACCGCGTGATGGTGGGCGATACCTTCAAGACGGTATTCAACGGCACCATCAAGACGTCTTCTTCTTATCCTTCGTGGTCGTATGCCTATGCGCGCTCGGATGTGCCTTACGGCGACTATGTCGATTTCCTGTATGCCACGGTGACCATCACCAAGGCCAATGGCGGCGGCACCTACACCTGCAACAGCGTGCAGGCTACCGAGACGGTGAGCAATGGCGTGCGCACGGTGAGCATGGACTTTAGTCCGTCCACGCTCGTCAGCCAGGGATGCACCAGCTTCAACGGGCTGGTGCTCGAAGAGGGCGACCAGGTCGAGCTGACGGCATGGTACAAGGTCGGCCTGAACCCCGGTGGCATGATCGACCAGGCTACCATCACCAATGACTTCTACGTCAGCCCTTCGGCAAATGGCACCGCGTTCCAGTGCAACGACTGGAACGGCAACTTCACGCTCATCGGCTACTATTTCCTCAATGCGTCTTCAGAGCAGTACAACATCAAGGACTGCGAATGGGACATCAGCCAGAGCTTTTATCTGAGTATCGGCGATTGCTGTACCAATTACGGTGGCGGCAACTACTTCCCCTATGAATACCGCAACTGGGCACATCCCAAGCAATTGCGGGTGGTATTGCCCGACGGATACAGCTTCGTGAGTGCGTCTTTCGCGCAATCGCGTACCAGCGGCACCAACGGCACCACTACCGAAACGGCTTCGCTGTCGCCATCCTCGACCAACGGGCAGGAGCTGATCTTCGACCTCGAAGCGCTCTACAGCGGCTATGGCGGTTCCATCAACCCCAGCGACGACGGCTTCCATGGCACGGTCACCATCACGGTGGACCCGGAATGCACCGTCAGTGGCAACAAGCCCATGTACTGGTACTACACGTTCAAGGAGGCGGATATTCTTGGCGGCAATGTGACGAGTGAGTACACATCCACCCCCGACTATCTGCGCTATCAGCGCGCCAACCTCACCGTCAGCTCCAACGAGGCCACACAGGATGGCATCACCCATACGGTCTCTTGGGACGTCACCGTGACCAACACGAAGAACACGCCCGCTCCTTATGCGTGGATCTTTCCCGTCGCGCTCGATGGCGCCATGACGGTCACCGAGGTGCTCGATGGCGACACCGGTCAGCCCATCACTCCCGTCAATGGCTTCTACCAACTGGGCACCATCGCCAAAAAAGGCACCAAGAGCCTCACCATCAAGGCTACCCTGGACCAGTGCAATGCCGACGAGCTGACGGTGTATTCGGGCTACGACTGCGACGGCTATCCGGCCAGCCTGCAATCGTTCACCTGCGGCTACAATACGGCCAAGCTCTACGTGGACGTGCAGCAGTCGCAGTTGCAGTTGCGCGTGCTGGGCATCTCGTATGTCGATTCGGCCTGCTCCAACGTGGTGCAGGTGGAAGGCGAATACCTGAGCTCCAAGCTGGCTGCCGTGGACAGCATCAAGCTCTACGTCACGGTGCCGGGCAGCACCTCGCCCACCGTGACCATCCAGTCGGGCAGCTCGCAAACGCAATACCCGCTTTCGTCGAGTTATACCACGATCAGCGACCCGACACTCGATGGCTTCGTGTACACCTACACCACCGAGCAGATGAACAGTACGGTGGCCGCAAACGGCCTGACCGGCATCACCAACACCAGTGCCAACCGCATGCGCATGAAGTTCAACCTGGTGCTGGGGCCCGACTTCCGGCCGGGACAGACGGTCCGCTTCGATATCACCTCCAAGCGCGTGTGTGGCGACTCGTTGCCCACCCTTTCGCTCGAATTCGACCCCAATGCCGCTTTCCAGAAAATAACGGGCATTGGCATGGACGATACCTACGACAACTGGGCGGCCGCCTGGGGTGATTACGACGGCGATGGCTATGTCGATCTGTTCGTGCCTACCGCCAACGAAAACCAACCCAACCAGTTGTACCACAACAACGGCGACGGCACCTTTACGAAAGTGACGACCGGTGCCATCGTCACCGACCTGGCCAGCTCCATGGCGGCCACCTGGGGCGACTACGACAACGACGGCGATCTGGACCTGTTCGTCGCCAACAACGTTGGCTACGCAAACTTCCTGTACCGCAACAACGGCGACGGCACCTTTACCAGCGTCCAGAACGACCCCGTGGTGTCCGACGTGTATTATGCCCACGGCGCTTCCTGGGCCGACTACGACAACGATGGCGACCTCGACCTGTTCATCGCCGAGTATTTCCCCACCAAGTTCAACAAGCTGTACCGCAACAACGGCGACGGCACCTTCTCGGCCGTGACCGACAACGCCATCGTGCTCGAGGCCAGCTTCTCGGTCGCAGGCGCCTGGGGCGACTACAACAACGACGGCCTCATCGACCTGTTCGTGTGCAATACCAACGACCGGAACAACAGCCTGTACAAAAACCTGGGAGGAGGCAAGTTTTTGAAAATCAACACGGGCGACATCGTCAATGACGGGGGCAAGTCGGTGGGTGCCTCGTGGGGCGACTACGACAACGACGGCGATCTCGACCTCTTCGTGGCCAATGCCGGCGATCAGAACAACTTCCTCTACCGCAACAACGGCGACGGTACCTTCACGAAGGTGACCAGCGGCGACATCGTCAACGACGGCGGCCACTCGCACGGCTCGGCCTGGGGCGACTACGACAACGACGGCGACCTGGACCTCTACGTGGCCAACAATGGCGACAACGACAACTTCCTGTACATGAACAACGGCGACGGCACCTTCACGCGCATCTACAATGCAGCGACGGACGTCTCGGGCGAATCGATGGGCGTGGCTTGGGCCGATTACGACAACGACCTGGACCTCGACCTGTTCGTCGCCAACCGCGCAGATCAGGCCAACTTCCTCTTCCAGAATGCGCGCGGACAATGCTATGGCAAGGCCTGCATCGTCCTCGATGGCAACATTTCCAACAAAAACGGCATCGGGGCCGTCGTCAAGGTCAAAGCCAATATCTACGGACAGGATGTCTGGCAGATGCGCCAGGTGACCAGCCAGAGTGGCGGCGGTACGGGTGGCCAGAGCGACCTCAAAACGCTCATCGGCCTCGGCGATGCATCCGTGATCGACTCCATCGTCGTAGAGTGGCCTTCGGGCTACGTTCAGGTGCTGACCAACCAGCCCGTGGATCAGTGCATCACGGTCAGCGAGCCCAACGGCTCGCAGGTGTGTGGCACCGTGTATTTCGATGCCAACGGCAACTGCACCCAGGATGCCGACGAGCCGGGCGTGCGCAATGCCGCCATCACCATCACGCCGGGCAACAGGATGGTGTACACCGACTCCACGGGCGCCTATTCGGTCTATCTGGCTACGGGTACATACACCCTTGCCATTACGCCGCCCGACAACTGGGATCGCGGGTGCGGCACCTCGTCGGCATCGGTGACCGTCGCCCAGCTCGGCGAGACGTACTGCGGCAACGATTTCCCCTTGAGCGCTACCTGCAGCTATCCCGACCTGCGCGTCGAGGTGGCTTCCACCTCGCACCGCATCGGCTTCGAGAACCTCATCGCCGTGCAATACGAGAACGTGGGTACCAGCACGGCTACCGATGTCACGCTTACCGTGACGCTCGATCCGGGCATCGTGCTCAAGTCTTCCACCATTGCGTGGGACAGCTACGCAAACGACCGGGCTACGTGGACCCTCTCGTCCATTCCGCCGGGCGTGCGCCGCACCATCTACCTGACCGACTCGATCTCGACGAGCGTGACCACTGGCACCAACCTGAGCGTACAGGCCAGCATGACCACGGCCGATGGCAACGACTGCGACGCAACCGACAACAGCTATACCGAGACGGCCGAGGCCGTCGGCGCCCTTGACCCGAACGACATCCTCGTGTGGCCGGAAGGCCCCATCCGCCGCGATGAGGTGCTCACCTACAAGATCCGGTTCCAGAACGTGGGCAACGCCCTGGTGAAATACGTGCGCATCGAAGACGAGCTGCCCGAAGCGCTCGACCCAGAGACCGTGGTGCTGGGCCTGGCCAGCCATCCCTTCGTCTTCCGCAGGGAAGATCACAAGCTGGTGTGGGAGTTCCCCAACATCAACATGCCCGACAGCACCACCAACGAACCGGAAAGCCATGGATTCGTGCTGTTCCAGGTGCAACCGCGACAGGACATCGAAGAAGGCACGCTCATCGAAAACAGCGCCCGTATCTTTTTCGACAACATGGATCCGATACAGACGAATACGGTACAGAACGTCATCGTGGAGCGGGCACCTGCGAGCGGCAGCTATGGCCAGATCGCAGCCATGCCCAACCCCGCTACCGACCTGACGATCGTCCGCCTCGTGCCCAAAGAAGCGGGCCTGCCCGACCGCATCGTGACGCTCGAAGTGTACAACCCCTACGGCCTCGAGGTCATGACCTACCAGAGCGTGGGCAGCGACAGCAAGGAGCTCGACTTCGGCGAGCTGCCGCCCGGCATGTACTACCTGCGGGCCCTGGGCGAGTCGGGTGAATGGTACGCGGGCAAAGTCCTGATTCAGTAAGGTTCCCTTTTATAAAGGTGGTGGTTTCGAAAAGGGTGCTCCTCGTGAGCCCCTTTTCACTTTTTGCGCAAGCGGGATCGACTTGCTTCCGCAAAACGGAAAGGT
>CAYNYN010000128.1:0-9436 GCA_964401445.1 uncultured Saprospiraceae bacterium
GCACGGCTTTGGCTTGAACGACGTGACGCCCCGAGTATCGGGGCAGGCTGTGACAACGTGACAGCGTGAGGACGTGACGACGTAAGTTTTGCTCGTCCATCGTCTTTTTTCAATAAACTCATCACTGAGTCCCCTGAAAAAAGTGGTTGAGGGTTGAGCGTTGAGCGTTTGAGTTTAAAGTTTAAAGTTTAGTGTTTGAAATTGGCTAACATTGCTTTACGAATAAAACTTGGACATCCATCGTCTATCGTCCATCGTCTTTTTTCAATAAACTCATCACTCGATTTTTGGCATAATCCCTGAACAAAACCTGAGGACCATGAAAAAATACTGGTATTTACCCCTCCTCGCGCTGTCGCTGGCCTTCATCGCCTGCGACAACCCCACCGCCACCGACAAGGCCAGGGCCGCCGTGAGCGGGGCCAACAACGACGCCTCGACCGAAGGCGCCGAATCGCCCCATATCGTCATCGAGCTGCAGGGCGCCCCGGCCGGCATGGTCAGCCTCATCGGCATTTTCGAAGGGCAGTACTACAAGGCCGACTCGGCCATGGCCGACGCGTCGGGTCGCGTCGTCTTCCAGCGCGACGAGCCCTACCAGCCCGGCATGCTGTTCGCCCTTTACCCCGACCGCACCACGGTGCAGATGCTGGTGGACAAAGACCAGACCTTCACGCTCAAGGCCAACAAGAGCAACCTGACGGGCACCATGCAGGTCGAAGGCAGCCTCGACAACGAGCTGCTGTATGAATCGCTGCGCTTCGACCAGCAGCAACAGCCCGACATGGCCCGCATCGCGCGCGAGCTGCAAAACGAAACGCCCGGCTCGCCCCGCTACAAGCAGCTCATCGAGGAGCGCTACGCCCTGCTCGACAAGCGCAAGGCCTACCTGCAGGAGCTGTTCGACAAGTACCCGCACAGCTTCTTCACCACCTTCAAGAAGGCCGGCCAGAACCCCGACATCCGCTACATCACCAAGGCCGACGGCTATACCCTCGACACCGTCCGCTACGCCTGGCTCTATCGCCGTGCCTTCTGGGACGACGTCGATTTCAGCGACAAGCGCCTGCTCTACACGCCCGTTATTTCCAACAAGCTCAAGCGCTACATCACCGAGCTGACGCCCCAAAACCCCGACTCCATCCTCAATGCCTCGTACTACCTCGTGGACGAGAAGCTGCTCAAGTGGCCCAACTACGACCCCGAGTACTACAAGTACTTCGTCAACTGGATCGTGCTGCAGTACGACCCCAAGGAGTCGGAGGTCATGGACTCGGAAAAGATTTTCGTGCGCATGATCCAGAAGTACTTCACCTACGACCGCGTCTTCTGGGCCGACTCGGTCGAGGTGTACGGCCTGCAACAGCGCGCCTACGAGATGTCGGGCAGCCTGCTGGGACAGAAAGGGCCCAACGTCACCGCACCCGGCCCTGACGGCAAGATGTACTCGCTCTACGACCTCAAGGCGCCCTACATCATCGTGTACATGTACAACCCCACCTGCGAGCACTGCGCCGTGGAGACGCCCAAGCTGGTCAAGTTTTACCACGAGTGGAAAGACCGCGGCGTGGACGTGTTCGGCATCGCCCTGGACACCAACCACGACGAGTGGGTCGAATACATCGAGAAGAACCACATGCCCTGGGTCAACGTCTTCGACCCCACCAACCGCGCCATCTACGCCAAATACTTCGTCGATATCACGCCCGAGATGTACGTGCTCAACCCCGACCGCATCCTCATCGGCAAGAACCTCAAGACGCACCAGCTGCCCATCATCATCGAACGCGACATGAAGAAGCGCGGACTGATGAAGTGACGGCATCGCACATTTCTATGCCCAAAGGGCGCACGTCGACCGGCGTGCGCCCTTTTTTGCCTCCCGCCAAACGTTTTGCATTTTGCAGCCAAACCCGACGGGCATGAAACCGATCCTGATCCTTTCGCTGGCCACCCTCCTCTGTGCCGTGCAGGGCATGAGCCAGCAGGCGCGCGGCCGCCTGCGCGACTTCGGCATCACTCCCGGCGTGTTGCCGCCCGGTCCCCTCGATGCCATCACCGACGTGGCGGGTGTGCGCGTGGGCCACGTCACCCTCATCGAGGGCGACAGCGTGCGCACGGGTGTGACGGCCATTTTGCCGCACGAAGGCAACGTTTTCCAGCAGAAAGTGCCGGCCGCCATCTACGTCGGCAACGGTTTCGGCAAGCTGGCCGGCTACACTCAGGTGCGCGAGCTGGGCACCATCGAAACGCCCATCGTGCTCACCAACACGCTGAGCGTGCCCGTAGCCGTTAAAGCGCTCATCGACTACACGCTTTCCCTTCCGGGAAACGAGGACGTGCGCTCGGTCAACGCCGTGGTGGGCGAAACCAATGACGGCCGCCTCAACGACATCCGCGGCCAGCACGTCACCGAAGCGCACGTGCTTCAGGCCATCCGCAATGCCACCGACGGCCCCGTGGCCGAAGGCAACGTGGGTGCCGGCACGGGCACCGTCTGTTTCGGGTGGAAAGGGGGCATCGGCACGGCCTCGCGCCGGCTGCCGGAGGCTGCCGGCGGCTACACCGTGGGCGTGCTGGTACAGACCAACTTCGGCGGGGTGCTGCAAATCGACGGGCTGCCCGTCGGCAAGATGCTGGGCAAGTACTACATGAGCCGTATGCTCGAAGACGGCGCCGATGGCTCCTGCATGATCGTGGTGGCCACCGACGCCCCTCTCGACGCGCGCAACCTCGAACGGCTCGCCAGGCGCGCCATCCTGGGGCTGGCCCGCACCGGCGGCATCGCCTCGAACGGCTCGGGCGACTACGTCATCGCCTTTTCCACCGATCCGTCGCTGCGCGTGCCATATCAGCCCGACGGGCCCCTGCTCGAACGGCGCGTGCTGCACAACGACTTTCTCTCGCCGCTCTTCCTGGCCACCATCGAAGCCACCGAAGAAGCCATCCTCAACTCGCTCTTCATGGCCGAGACCATGACCGGCCATAAAGGACGCACCATCGAGGCCTTGCCCATCGAGCGGGTGCTGGAGCTGTGGCGCCAGCATCGCTGAACAGGCGGCCCCGATGGTGCCGATGGGGTCAACGCGAACCATCTCCTCGATCGCTCAGAACCGGCTTCGCGGGTTGGGCCGGTCGCGTTGCGGGCGATCCGCCTTTTGCCGATTGCGCAGCTCTTCCAGCAGTTTGCGCTTGAACTGTTGCTCGGCCTGCGGAATCATGGCCACCTTGCGCAACGGCAAGACCTCCATGAACTTCTCGAAGTACTCGCGGCGCAGGGCCACCAACTGGGCCTCGGTGTCGAGCTGCTTGTACAGGTGTGCGCGCAGCTCTTCATCCGACATCAGCTCGGGTCGCGTGGAGGGTTTCATCTCCTTGCGCAGGGCCTCGCGCTTGCGTTCGTATTCGTTGTACAGCGGCCAGAACGCCTGTGCCTCTTCGGTCGTCAGTTGCAGCTTTTGCGTGAAGAACGCCACCTTGAACGTCTCGATCCGCTCGGCTGCCGCCCCACGCTGGGCCACAGCTCCGGCCATCAGGCCAAACATCATTACGGCAGTTACTATTGCTCTTTTCATCGCTTCAAAGGTTGGTTGATTGGTTATTGATACGTGTCATAACAGCTGCTCGAGTTCGTCGGTGCTCAGCTCGTCGAGCAGCTCCTCATCGATGGCGTCGAGTGCGCCATCGTCGATCGGCAGGGTGAGGGTGAGCTCGTCGGCAGGGGCCACCTCCATCAGCAGGTCCTCGCCAAACTCGTCGAGCCGGCTTTCCACATAGGTCTCCAGTACGTCGGCAGGCACTTCCGCCAGCACGCCCGGCGCCGCGTGCTCGTCGTAGCGGCCCCATTGCAGCACGGCCACCACCAGCAGGGCGAGCACCGCCATGGCCGCCGCCGGCCGCCACAGCCAGCCCTCCAGCCACGCACGCCACGCAGGGCGCGCAGGGGCTGCCTGCCGGGCGGGATGGCGCAGCAGGCCCGAAGCCTCCTCGGCACGAATGCGGCGCAGCACCTCGTCGGGCAAGCCGTCGAAATAGCCCGGCGGGGGCGGCGCCGGTTCGGTCGCCTTGAGGCGGTGCAAGGTCGGCGCCAGCCTTTCCAGCTCCTTTCTCAACTCGTGGTCCTTGTTCATTTTTCCAGTGTTTTTTGCCTTTCGGCAAATGATACCCGGGTCACATGGTCTGCGTAGCCCGCAGGTGTTCCTCCACTTTTTTCACCGCATGGTGAAAAGAGGCCTTGAGCGCCCCCACCGACGTGCCCAGCAACTCCGACATGTCCTTGTAGCTCATCTCGTCGAAGTAGCGCAGCTCGAACACCTGCCGCTGTTTGTCGGGCAGCCGCTCGATGGCCTCGGCGAGGGCCTGGCGCGCGCCGTCGGCGTCGAACCAGCTGTCGGCCTCGAGGCGGTGGGCCAGGCCGTTGTCCTCGTCGTCCATCGAGTAGCTGCGCCGGCGTTGCTGCTTGCGCAAAAAGCCGAGCGCCTCGTTGGTGGCGATGCGGTACAGCCAGGTGTACAATCCCGACCGCCCTTCGAACGAGTCGGCATGCCGATACACCTTGATGAACACCTCCTGCAACACGTCGTTGGCATCTTCGTGGTTGCCCACCATCTGGCGGATCAGCCAGTAGAGCCGCTCCTGATATTTTCGCATCAGCAGCCGCAAACCTTGCTCGGCATGGGCCGGGCTGCGCAGCAGCTCCAGGATGTGTGCGTCGGTTGTTGCTAAAGGATTCATCCGCTCGTTTTGCATCATCTCCCCGCTCTTGCCGGGCCTCGGCCCTGCAGGCTTGCGAACCGATAGTGAGATACACGAAATGACGGAGGGTTTAATTGCCTGCCAAAGAAATCACTCGGGCAGGGGCGCTTCGGCACAGGCGTCGATGGCCTCGAGGTCGAGCACGATATGGCCGTTGGGCAGCGTCTCGTACATGGGCAGGAAGCGGCGCCCCCACTTCAGCTCGTCCCACAGATAGGAGGTGCTGGCGTGCACGGTCTGTGCAAAGGTCTCGTCGTAACCCTTGATGAATACCAGAAACTCGGCCTGCATGGCTTCGAGCTGCTCGCGCGTCAGCCCGGCCAAGGGGCTTTGCTGGTCGATGGGGTGTACCACCGTCCAGTTGAGCGGGAACATGAGGATGCGGGAGCGCTCGAGCGCGAGCCCGCGGAAGCGCCGCACACGCCGCCCGTCCTCGTCCTCGACCCACGTCATGATGACCGTGGCCTCGACGTCGGTGAGCTTGTGGTCGTGTTTTGCCGCAAGGCGAAACTGCAGCGAGGCCATGCCCTGATAGGGCGCGATGAGGGCGTGCCTGCTGAACAGGATCAGCGCGATAGGGCGCGACACGCGCGCAAACGTCACACCCGTGAAAATGCCGAAAAAGATGAAACCTGACAGTGCCTCGACCGAAGCGACGAGGTTGGCCGCCTGCCCGACCGGATGAATGGCACCATAGCCCACCGTGGTAAAGGTCTGCACGCTGAAGTAGAACAACTGCTCCACCACCCGGCCGAAGCTGCTCGTGTCCAGCCCGGCGATCTCCTCGGGGCCCACCAGCAGGTAGGCAATGGTAAACAGCGCATTGAGCAGGAAGTAGCTGCCCAGCACCACCACCCAGAAGCGTCGCCACGACATGAGCACGAGCGCCTGGTAGGGCGTCACCTGCAGCCGGCCGCGCCGGTGGATGTTGTAGGTGCCGTCCTTGTTGACCAGACGGCCCGGGCCGGTCAGGCTGGTGCCAAAACCTTCGTCGTTGATTTCGCGGCGACGAAACCGCCGCAAGGTCGCCTTGATGCGCTGATTGGTGGCCATGATCGTCGTATCGGGCAAAGCTACCAAAACGCCGGCAAGGCCAGACGCGGCACGGCCTACCGCCATGTCGTATCTTGTCGGCACACAACCGCATGGCCCATGGACGACTGGTACATCGATCCCGACATCCGCAGAGCCTTCACCCTGCCGGCCGCCTTCTACGCCGATCCCGACAACTACGCGCGCTCGGCCGAGCGCATCTTTTCGCACACCTGGCACTACGTGGCCGACGGCGAGGTGGTCCGCCAGCCGGGCGACGTGTATCCCTTCACCCTGCTGCCGGAGATGCTGGCCGAGCCGCTGGTGCTCGTCAAAGACGACAACGACCAGGTGCGCTGCCTGAGCAACGTGTGCACCCATCGCGCCAAAGTGGTGGTCGAACGGCCCGGCAACGTGCGCCAGCTGCGCTGCCGCTACCATGGGCGCTGCTTTGCCCTCGATGGCGCGTTCAAGAGCATGCCGGCCTTCGAGGGTGCCGAAGACTTCCCTTCGCGACGCGACGACCTCAGCGCCGTACCCTCGTTTTCATGGCTGGGCATGTGGTTCGTCGGGCTGGCCCCCTGGGTGTCGTTTGCCGACATGGTGACACCCATACAGGAAAGAGTCGGCTTCCTGCCGCTCGACACGCTCACCTTCGTGCCGGAGGCCTCGCGCACCTTCGAAGTGAAGGCGCACTGGGCCCTCTACTGCGAAAACTACCTCGAAGGGCTGCACATACCTTTCGTCCACCCGGCACTGAACAAGGCGCTCGAGTTTCCGGAATACGAATACGAACTGTTCGACTGGTGCAGCCTGCAACTGGGTGTGGCAAAGGAAGGAGAGCCCTGCTTCGATTTGCCGGAAGGCCATCCCGACCAGGGCAAGCGCGTCTATGCGTGGTACTTCTTCGTGTTTCCCACGCTGATGTTCAACTTTTATCCCTGGGGGCTGTCGCTCAACGTGGTGGAACCGCGCGGCCCGGCCCACTGCCGCGTGCACTTCCGCACCTACCGTTTTGCGGAAGCACCATTCAACCGGGAGGAATTCGCACTGGAACAGACGGAAATGGAAGATGAGGCGGTTGTCGAAAGCGTGCAACTCGGCATCCGTTCCCGCTATTACCACCGTGGCCGCTATTCACCCACCATGGAACAGGCCGTGCACCACTTTCACCGCCTCATCTCGAACTGCATGCAGGGATGAAAAATGAAAGCGACTCAGCTTGCCTGCGTATGCGGTTGCTTCTTGTGCGCACCCATCTGCACCTGACGCCCTTCACTGCCCGAGGCGTCATCCTTGAACTTGATACCCAGCATGATGCTCAACAGCACGGGCAACGCCAGGACGGCCAGCCAGTACATGTGCAGGAAAAATGCCACGAAGACGATGCCCATCATGGCATAGAAGCGCAGCATAGTCGTGCGGAAATCGATCGAGTAGGTCTTCATGACTACCGGTTTTAGAGGTGGCATAATCGATTGACAATCACAAAGCTACTGGCAAGCCACCTCCCGCCCCGATGTCATCCGTCAGCCGCCGGAGTGACTTTCGTCACCGGGCCGTGTGCTGCGAGGTGCTACCACTTGTCGATTTCCAGCACGACGCGAACGATGTGTTGGCGGTCGGAGGTATTGGCCACGAACCGCACGGCGCCGCCCTGCTCGGCAAACTGCACCGTGGGCACGCGCAACGAGCCGAGGGCATCGTCGATTTTGGCCGCGAACGACCGCTGGCGGCTGTTGTTGACCAGGGCGTTGAGCCGCTCGTGGTCGAGCCGCTCTTTCGACACGATGAACGCCACGCGGTCGCGCTCGCCCACATCGTCGGCCACCATCGAGTAGTCGCGCGGGAAGACGCGGGTGCCCGTGATGCCGCAATAGGGCGAATGCTTGGGCGTATAGGGGAACAGCACGTAGCTCGACCCATCCGTTTCTTCGCCCAACACATAGACGTAGCACTCCACGGTGTTGGTGATGGCCACCTTGAACTTGTCGCCGATGCGGATGGGCTTGCGCGTGCGGAACAGGCCGTCCTGCACCTGCCGCAGCGGGATGAGCTCCTGGGTGGCCTGATCGACCAGCCCGAACTTGGCTTCGATCTTGTTGGGGTCGAATTTGGGCGATTGCCCCATCGGATAGATGCCGTAGGCCTCCTTGACGAAATAGGCAAAGTCGTCGTAGCGCACCCAGGCCACGCCCCGATCGCCCCAGTCCTGCCCCCAGCTGTTCATGATCTGGAACGCACCGCCGTACTTGTCGTCGTCGTAACCGATGACGCACATGGCGTGGCCGCTGTAGCCGTACATGTCGTAGTCGCGCTGGGTGGGCTGCCACAGCGCCTTGCCTCTCATCTGGTGCATGAAGGTGCCCCCCACCTGCATGCCGATCACCACGGGGGCGCCCTGTGCCAGGTGTTCCTTGATGGCCAGCAGGTCGGGCTCGTAGTTGTTGGCGCCCCGCGTGAGGCGGTTGTATCCCTTGATGCGGTATTGCTGTGCGCGGCGCTGGTCTTCGTAGTCGGGCCTGATGCGGCAGGTGCGCTCGTCGTAGCCAAATTCCGAAAGCGGCAGATCGCCCACGCGCTGCAGCGTCTGCATGGCGTCGAGCATGTAGGCGCCCTGGCAGCCGCTCAGGGCGATCTGGTTGTACACGAAGCTGGGGCTGAACGCCACGCGGTCGGGGTCGGCGCCGGTAGCCATGGCCTCCAGGATAGTACGTGCCGCATAGCTGCTGGCCCAGCCCACGCAACTGCCCTGCCGGCCCTGATGGCGGCGCTGCGGCGCATAACGCAACATCGACACGGCGCGGGGCAGCCTGCTTTCGCTGTAGGAAGCCCCCACCACCAGCGGTTCAAACACCTCGGCACTGTCGTATTTCTCGGTGCTGAACTCGGCGCCAAAGCTGAACTGCTGCTGGAAGGCCGATTCGTCCTCCACTGCCGGCCCTTGCAGCATCTCGGCGCCGCCAAAGAAGAAGTACCACGCGGCACCCACCAGCAGCAGCGGCACGATCAGCTTGGGCCGCTTGAGTACGAACATCAACACCAGGGGCAGCAGCCGCATCAGGCCACTGCTGCCTCGCTGTCGCGATTCGCCGGGCCGGCGTGGCCGCTCGCGCCGCGGTTCGTCTTTTTCCATTCGGATGGGCATAAGACACGTATTTTTCGTGAACGATCGGCACGGGGAAGTCGCGCCGCATATACTCGTTGCGAAGTGGTTTGGGAAAAGTTTTTCATAACCGCAGCTTTCAGGCGCAGCCATCACGCAGCCAATACGCAGCTTTTTCTGGTTGAGCGTGTAGCGTTGAGCGCCTCGCGCAACGCCGCTACGACGCAACGTCACGCAACGTTTATTGCCATCTCAACATCGCGGCCGGATGGCCGCGTCTCAACATCGCCGCGTTAGCGGCGTATCAACATCGAGCGCAGTGAGTCTCAACCATTGAATCCTCTTTACACGATATTCATCATCATTCACCGGCGCTATAAAGGGAAGTCGAATCCTCGATTCCTCGGTTCTTCGAATCCTCTTTGACAATGTCCGGCACTACTCATTTGCCTCTGAATGCCGGTTTTTCCCAAATCACTTCGTCTTTAGCATACAATGATACGCAGGCCTCAGCAAATCGACACACCTGCCCCGCCAACGAAA
>CAYNYN010000129.1:0-6317 GCA_964401445.1 uncultured Saprospiraceae bacterium
TGTCACGAAAAAGAAACATTTGCCAAGTATTCAACAAAAAGCCATATGAAAAAGACGCTTGCATTCTTTGGATTCATTGCCGTTTTGGCGGCAGCCTGTGGCGGGCCTGCTGCAGAAGAAGCAGCCGTGCCGCAGGATCTGGAAGGTAAAAAGCAACTGCTGGCTGAAAAGCGCAGCCAGCTCAAGGCCCTCGAGGCCGAGGTCGCCCGGCTCGAGGCGGAGATTGCCGAGATGGAGCCTTCGGCCGGGGCGGTGCAGACCGTCACCGTCATGCCGCTGACGCGCAGCGATTTTCGCCACTTCGTCGAGGTGCAGGGCGCCATCGCGTCGGACGAGGTGGTGAAGGTGTCGCCCGAGATCGGCGGGCGCATCCTCGAGCTGAAGGTGGACGAAGGCGACATGGTGCGTCGGGGTCAGCTCATCGCCCGCATCGACGTGGAGCAGCTGCGCAAGCAATTGGCCGAACTGGAGACGGCGCTGCAGCTGGCCACCGAGGTGTACGAACGCCAGAAGCGCCTGTGGGACCAGCAGATCGGTTCCGAGATCCAGTACCTGCAGGCCAAAAACAACAAGGAGCGCCTCGAGAAGAGCATCGAGACGCTGAAGTATCAGCTTGGCAAGTCGGAAGTGTACGCGCCCATTTCGGGCGAGGTGGACATGGTGTTTGCGAAAGCGGGTGAGCTGGCCAGTCCCGGCATGCCGCTGGTGCAGATCCTGGACTCGCGCCACGTGAAGGTGCGCGCCGACGTGCCCGAAAACTACCTGAAAGCCGTGCGCAAAGGGGAGCGCGTGCAGGTGCGCATCCCGGCCCTCGAGGAGACGCGCGTGGCACCCATCGCGCGGGTGGGCAACGTCATCGACCCCTCGAACCGCACCTTCCCCATCGAGATCCCCTTGCGCAACGCCGACGGCCTGCTCAAGCCCAACCTGCTGGCCATCGTCTATCTGAACGACTTCACCGAGAAGGACGCAGTGGTGGTGCCGCTCGACCTGCTGCAGCAGGAGCTGGGTGGCGAATGGTACGTGTTCGTGGCCGAACAGACGGATCGGGGCACCGTGGCGCGCAAGGTGTACGTGGAGACGGGTGCCAGCTATGAAGGCAAGATCGTCATCACCAAAGGATTGAAAGGCGACGAGACGCTCATCGTGGACGGCGCCCGCAGTCTGGCCGACAACCAACCCATCCAGGTCGTAACCGCTCAAACCGCTGAAAACAATGGCTGAAGATAAAAGCACTCAAAACGGCATGGGGCAGCGCATCAAGGAAGGCTTGCGCCAGTTTGGCCTCACCTCGCTGGCCGTGGACAATGCCACCAGCGTCTTCCTGCTCACCGCCATGATTTTCATCTTCGGCGTGATGAGCTACGAGAGGATGCCCAAGGAATCGTTCCCCGAGATTCCTTTCCCCAAGGTGTTCATCAACACCGTCTACTTCGGCAACTCGGCCGCCGACATCGAAAACCTCGTCACCCGCCCCATCGAGAAGCAGCTGCAGGCGGTGAGCGAGATCAAGACCATCACCTCGAAGAGCCTGCAGGACTACTCGCTCATCGTGGCCGAGTTCGAGGCCGACGTCGATCTGGACGAGGCCGTGCGCAAGGTCAAGGACGCCGTGGACAAGGCCAAGCCCGACCTGCCCGACGACCTGACCGCCGAGCCCGAAGTGCTCGACATCAACCTGTCGGAAATACCCATCATGACCATCAACGTGGCGGGCGACCTGTCGCCCGAGGAGCTGCTCGACTATGCCGAATACCTGCAGGACAAGATCGAGGAGCTGCCCGAAATTTCGGAAGTGGACATCAAGGGCGACCGCGAGCGCGAGGTGCGCATCGACGTGGACCTGCACCGCATGCAGTCGCTCAAGGTGAGCTTCCGCGACATCGAGAGCGCCATCCAGCAGGAAAACCTCAACATGTCGGGCGGCGAGCTGGTTGCCGACGGCTTCCGGCGCACCGTGCGCGTGGTGGGCGAGTTCGACAGCGTCGAGGAGCTGGAGAACCTCATCGTCAAGAGCGAGCGTCAGCGGCCCATTTTCCTCAAGGAAATCGCGGATGTGTCGTTCGACTATGCCGAGCGCAAGAGCATCGCGCGCGTCAACGGCCTGCCCGTCATTTCGCTCGACGTGATCAAGCGCTCGGGTGAGAACCTGCTGTCGGCTGCCGACAAGATCAAGCGGATCATCGCCGATGCGCAGGCGCACGTCTTGCCCCAAGAGGTGGAGGTGACCCTCTTCAACGACCAGAGCATCCGCACACGCAAGATGGTGTCCAACCTCGAGAACTCCATCATCTCGGGTATGATCCTCGTGGTGCTGGTGCTGCTGTTCTTCCTTGGCATCCGCAATGCCCTGTTCGTGGGGCTGGCCATCCCGCTGAGCATGCTGATGGGCATCATGCTGACGGCCCTGCTGGGCTACACGCTCAACATGGTGATCCTGTTTGCGCTCATCCTGGCCCTCGGCATGCTGGTCGACAACGCCATCGTGGTGGTGGAGAACATTTACCGCTACCGGCAGCTGGGCTATTCCGGCTGGGCTGCCGCCAAATACGGCACGGGCGAGGTGGCCGTGCCCATCATCACCTCGACGGCCACCACGCTGATGGCCTTCCTGCCCATGGCTTTCTGGCCGGGCCTCATCGGCAGCTTCATGAAATACCTGCCCATCACGCTGATCGTGGTGCTGACCAGCTCGCTCTTCGTGGCGCTGGTCATCAACCCCGTGTTCACCTCCAAGCTGATGAAGGTGGACGAGCCGGCACGCGAGCTGGCCACGCTGCGCCGCCGGCGCCGCAACATCCTCATCGGCTCGGGCCTGATGCTGATCGCCTCGCTCGGCTTCCATGCCGCCGGCGCCCTGTGGATGCGCAACATCCTGTGGATCGTCACGGGCGTTACGCTGCTCAACTTCTTCGTGCTGCGCCCCATGGCCTTTGGCTTTCAGAATACGATTCTGCCGGCCCTGGAGCGGGCCTACGACTGGTTCATCCGTTTTGCTTTGCGCAAATACAACCCGCTGTTTTTCTTCGGCGGCACCTTTGTCCTGCTCGTCGTAGCGATCATGCTGCTGGGCGCGCACGCCCCCAAGGTGACGCTCTTCCCCACGCCCGACCCGCTCTACGTCAACGCCTTCATCGAGCTGCCCATCGGCACCGACATCGAGGTGACCAACGAGCGCGTCAAGGAGATCGAGCAGCGCGTCATGAAGACCATCGAGCCGTATCAGGACGTGGTCGAGAGCGTACTGACGCAGATCGGCCAGAACACCTCGGATCCCAATGCCGGCCCCGACTTCAGCGCCTCGCCCAACAAGGCGCGCATCACGGTGGCCTTCGTACCCGACGACCAGCGCCACGGCGTGTCTACCGCCGAGATCATGGAGAAGATCCGGGCCAGCCTGCGCGGTATCGCCGGCGTGGAGATCGTGGTGGACAAGAACCAGGCGGGTCCGCCCACGGGCAAGCCCATCAACCTCGAGCTGAAGGGCGAAGACATCGAGACGCTGGCGCGCCTGTCGGACGACCTGGTCAAGTTCATCGACAGCAAGCACATCCCCGGCATCGAAGAGCTGAAGACCGACCTGGTGCTGGGCAAGCCCGAGCTGATCGTGCACATCGACCGCGAGGCGGCACGCCGCTACCAGGTGTCCACTTATCAGATCGCCGATGCCATCCGCACAGCCATCTTCGGCAAGGAGGTGTCGAAGTACAAGGTGGGTGAGGACGAGTACCCCATCCAGCTGCGGCTGAGCGAGGACTACCGCCACAGCATCGACGACGTGCTCAACCAGAAGATCACCTTCCGCAACCCGGCCAACGGCCGCATTGCGCAGGTGCCCATCTCGGCCGTGGCCAGCTTCGAGTACTCGACTACCTTCAACTCCATCAACCGCAAGGATCAGGAGCGCGTGGTGACCATCTACTCGAACGTGCTGAAAGGCTACAACGCCAACGAGATCGTCCAGGAGATCGACGGTTACCTGCAGTCGTATCCCTTCCCCGAAGGGTACAAGTACGAATTCACGGGCGAGCAGCAGCGCCAGGCCGAAGAGATGCAGTTCCTGTCGATGGCGCTGGCCATCGCCCTGTTCGGTATCCTGATCATTCTGGTGGCGCAGTTCAACAGCATCTCGGCACCGGTCATCATCATGTTCTCGGTGCTGTTCAGCACCATCGGCGTGTTCCTCGGCTACGTGTTCAGCGGCATGGACATCCAGATCGTCATGACGGGCGTGGGCATCATCTCGCTGGCCGGCATCGTGGTCAACAACGCCATCGTGCTGATCGACTACACCAACCTGACCATCAAACGGAAGCTGAAACAGGAAGGGCTGAGCAAGCCCGAGCAGCTGCCGCTGCGCAAGATCAAGGAAGCCATCGTGGAAGGCGGCGCCACGCGTCTGCGTCCCGTGCTGCTCACGGCCATCACCACGGTGCTGGGCCTGGTGCCGCTGGCCTACGGTATCAACTTCAACTTCTTCACCTTCGTCTCCGATCTCGATCCCCAGTTTTTCATGGGTGGCGACAACGCCGCTTTCTGGGGTACCATGGCCTGGACGGTGATCTACGGCCTGACGTTCAGCACCTTCCTCACACTGATCGTCGTGCCGGTGATGTACTGGCTGGCCTTCCGCATGAAGGTGTGGTTCAAGTCGAAGCTGGGCATGCTGTCCGCCGCCGAGGCTGAAGAAGCCATGCCCGAGCTGGTGGAAGAAGCCGTCTGATCGGCACTTTGCCCCGGGCCTGGTTGCCCGCAGCGTGCGCCCCCCTGGCCGTAAGTCAGGGGGGCGCGCTTTTTGGCGAAAGCCGAAAAAACGATCCGGTCGCGTATCTTGCCAGTCGGAACGAACACCAACGACAGATGCGACCGGACAAGTACATCAAGAATTACATCGACGGCGCACTGGTGCCGCCGCAGTCGGGCAAGTACCTAGACAACGTCAATCCTGCCACCGGCAAGGTGTATTCCTGGATCCCGGATTCCGATGCCGACGACGTCGAGCGGGCGGTGGCTGCCGCCAAAAAGGCGTTTCCCGAATGGTCGCGGTGTGGGGTGGAGCGGCGCTTCCGCATCCTGAGCCGCATTGCCGACATCATCGAGCAGAACCTCGACGAGTTTGCCCGCGCCGAAAGCATCGACAATGGCAAGCCGCTGGCCATGTCGCGCAGCGTGGACATCCCGCGCGCCCAGGCCAACTTCCGCTTTTTCGCCACCAGCATCCTGCACTTCGCTTCCGAGGCGCATCCCGTCGAGGGGCGGGCCGTCAACTACACGCTGCGCCAGCCCATCGGCGTAGTGGGCTGCATCTCACCCTGGAACCTGCCGCTGTATCTGTTCACCTGGAAGATCGCGCCGGCCCTGGCCGCAGGCAACTGCGTGGTGGCCAAGCCCTCGGAGCTGACGCCCATGACGGCCTACATGCTGGCCAAGGCCTGCATCGAAGCCGGTTTGCCGAAAGGCGTGCTCAACATCGTGCACGGGCTGGGACCCAAAGCGGGGCAGGCCATCGTCGAGCATCCCGAGATCAAGGCCATCTCGTTCACCGGCGGCACCAAAACGGGGCAGGCCATCGCGCGCACGGCCGCGCCCATGTTCAAGAAGCTGTCGCTGGAGCTGGGCGGCAAAAATCCCAACATCATCTTCGCCGATTGCGATTTCGACCAGATGATGGTGGACACGCTGCGCTCCTCGTTTTCGAACAACGGCCAGATCTGCCTTTGCGGCTCGCGCATCTACGTCGAGCGGCCCCTGTACGAGCGCTTCCGCGACGAGCTGGTCAAGCGCACCCAGTTCCTCAAGGTGGGCGACCCCTTCTCGCAAGTGACCGACCTGGGGGCCCTGGTGTCGCAAGCCCACATGGAAAAAGTGCTCGGCTACATCTCCCTTGCGGAAATGGAAGGCGGCAAGATTCTGTGTGGCGGCAAGCGCATCGAGCTGGAGGGCGAGCTGGCTGGCGGCTACTTCGTGCGGCCTACCGTCATCGAAGGGCTGCCCCTGGAATGCCGCACCAATCAGGAAGAAATCTTCGGGCCGGTGGTGACCATCCAGCCGTTCGACACCGAAGAGGAGGCGCTGCAGCTGGCCAACGGCACCGGCTATGGCCTGGCCGCCACTCTGTGGACGCAAGACATCAGCCGCGCACACCGCATGGCCGAACGGCTACAGTTCGGCATCGTGTGGATCAACTGCTGGATGGAACGCGACCTGCGCACGCCTTTCGGCGGCATGAAGTCGTCGGGCGTCGGCCGCGAGGGCGGCTGGGAAGCGCTGCGCTTCTTCACCGAGCCCAAGAATGTCTGTGTGAAATATTGAGGAAT
>CAYNYN010000129.1:6417-9387 GCA_964401445.1 uncultured Saprospiraceae bacterium
CTCCTCACTCCTCTCACCTGTGGTTCTTCATCCACTCGGGCAGCTGGCGCAGGGCGGCCAGTTGGCGCTGTACGGCGCGGATGTCGTCGGCCGGATAGCCGAAGACGACTTTGCCGTCGGGGATGTCTTTCGACACGCCCGACTTGGCGCCGATGAGCACGCGGGAGCCGATGTGCAGGTTTTGCGCCAGGCCGGCCTGGCCGTAGATGACGGTGTGGTCGCCCACGGTGGTGTTGCCGCTGATGCCGGCCTGGCCGGCGATGAGGCAGTTTTTGCCGATGACGGCATCGTGGCCGATGTGCACCTGGCTGTCGATCTTGGTGCCGGCGCCGATGCGCGTGTCGCCCGACACGCCCTTGTTGATGGTGCAGCCCGCCCCGATCTCCACGTCGTCTTCGATGACGACGCGGCCGCAGGTCCACCACTTGACATAGCCGTCGGGCGTGCGCTTGTAGTAGAAGGCGTCGGTGCCGATGATGGCGCCCGAGTGGATGCGCACGCGCGCGCCGACGACCACGTGGCTGTGGATGATGGCGCCGGCCTGGATGTAGCTCTCGGGCCCGATGACCACCTCGTGTCCGATGATGACGTTGGGTTCGATGACTGCCGTGGGGTCGATTTTTGCGGAAGCACTGATGGGCTCGGTGAGCGGCTGGAAAGGCCGGAAGTGGCGGGCAAGCGCATTGTAGGCCTCGAAGGGCTCGTCGCAGACCAGCACCACCTTGCCCCGGGGAGGCTCGACCGCCTCGTTGAGGATGATGACCGTCGCCTCCGATTCGAGCGCCTTGCGGAAATACTTGGGCAGGTCGGAAAAGGTGATGTCGCCGGGGGTGACCTTGTGGATCTCGTTGAGGCCGGTGGCGGGCATGGAGGCATCGCCAATGACCGTGGCGCCGATCATGCGCGCGATTTCCCCGGCAGGGATGGGATGTGGAAACTTCATCGGTGTGTGGATGTCAAAAGAGGGCAGCCTCGGCAGCGTTGCCGGCAGGACGGCCTGATGGCCGCAAAGATAGGTGGCGGGTGGCAATTCGCCTTCGGGCATGGCGTTTGGTACAATGTGCAAAATCTGGCACCCTGCCCGTTTGCCGAAAGGCGTGTTTGCAAAGCATGCATGGGCGGGCCTATATTGGTGCCCAAGGGATCGAAAGGAATTCGAAAGCCAAAGACTATGAGAAAAACCGCCGTTCTGTTCGTGGCCCTGTGGCTGTATGCCCTGCCACTCCTGTCCCAGGCCGTGGCCGATGCCGAGTATGTGCACACCATTCACCTGGGCACTTTTCCCGAAGTGATGCCGCGCGACTTCGACCAGGTGCGCAGCCTGGGCTTCGTGTACAGCCAGCCCGTGGGCCGCATGGTGGATGTCTTCCTCGGCGGCTGGGACAACGAGGAGGCGCCGCGCCAGCTGTTGCCCACCCTGCGCAACATGGGCTATAGCGCCTCGCTGCGCAAGCTGCCCGTGGAGCAGGGGCGACCCGTGCGCGTCATCCAGCTCGGTGCCGAGCGCGTGACGGGCCCCATCGCCTGGGAGAAATACTTCGTGGCCGAGCGCCTCAACGTGCTCATCGCCAACGACATCGTGAAGGTGCTGGCCGGCCCCTACGACGACGAGACGAAGTTGCGTGCCGACCTGGCCGAACTCAAGAAGAAGGGCTTTCCCCAGGCTTTCGCCAAAACGGTCAACAGCGCCTTGCTGCATGCCGTGACCAGCTTCGAAACGGGGGGCGTGAAGCGGCCCGCCTTCGATATCCAGCTGCCGAAAGCCGGCGAACGGCCTGCCGCCTCGGCAAATGAGGCCGAGCCCCAGACCTACGATCAGCCGGCAACCTACGACCAGCCGGCCGCTTCCGGCGCGGTCGTGCCCAAGTCGGCAGCGCCGGCAACCTATGAGAGCCAGCCGACCGACCTCGTGCCGGTGCCGGAGGTGCGTTCCAACGTCAAGCGCAGCTCGGCCCGCCACCTGCAGGAGACGCTCAAGGAGCTAGGCTACCTGACATCGGGCATCGACGGCTACTACGGCCGCATGACGGCTTCCGCCTTCGAAAAAGCCTGGGCCGAGCACCGGCAGGTGCAGAAGTACCGGGTGTTGAGCCAAGCGGACCTGTTTGCCGAAAGGCCGGCCGAGGAGATGCCCCTGCAGCGGGCCATCGACCTGCTGGACACCGACCCGGCCACGGCGCTTCCGCTGTTGCAGCGCGCTGCGCGCCCCGAGGCGAAAGCATGGCTGGCCTACCACCTCTTCGTCACGCAAGGACCCTCGCCCGAAGTGGATCGCCTGATGAACGAGGCCATCCGGGGCGCTTTCATCGACGTGGATGCCTCGCGTTTTCCTTCCTTCGACTATCGCGCCCGCTATACCTATCCGGAGCCCGGACAGTTGTTGCGCCACCTGTTCTACGTGCAGGTCGCCGCGCCCAAGGACCGCCTGGCGCTGCCGTGCTGGCTGTTGCAGCGGCATGGCAACCTGATGGAGGCGATACTCACCGAGGAGGTGGCGCAGCGCAACGAATGGTCCTTGTCGGGATGCGACCACGTGGGCGAATGGGAGTACGTGCGCGTGCTGCGCACCATCATGCAGGACATGTCGGCAGGGCAGGCGGGCACGCCGGCCGAGCGGCGCCAGGCCGAGGCCGAATGGGTGCGCCTGTTGCTGCTGCCCTCCACCGTGGCGGATGCCGATGTGAAGGACGCCCCTGCCTGGGCCCAGGGCCTCGCCACGAGCGTGGAGGGCTGGGGACTGCGCGACCCCTTGCTGGGCGAGATCAGCGAGGCGTGGAAGCTGGCCTGGTTCCAGACGTACGTCCTGCTCGAAGACTGGTTCATGAACTACGGCATGACGCCGGAGGCTGCACGTCAGCGCGCTGCGGCCGCCCTGCGCGCCCTGGCACAGCCCTGGATGAAGCGGTTCCTGTAAATCGCGACGGCCTCGAACGGTACGGAGGAGGAATCGAGGATTTGATGGTTGAGACT
>CAYNYN010000130.1:0-9315 GCA_964401445.1 uncultured Saprospiraceae bacterium
GCCGTCTCAACCCTCTTCCGCATGCGCGGCCCAGCGGGCGGCGATGCGGCGCGCATAGTCGTCGAGCAGCTCGAGCACGCGCTTGCGGTCGGGCGAAGCCACGATGAGGCCGATGTGCCAGGGCTTGTCGAGGCGCCACACCACTTCCGGGTCGTTGAATTCGGACGTGTCGGGATGTTCCTGACGGGCCAGCGACACGATGATGCCTGCGTACTGATCGCGCAGCGGCGGCAGCTGGTACTTCTCGCCGCGCACCACGGCCGACTCGAGGCGCGCCCACTCGCGCCACATGTTGAGGCCGGTGGCGGCTTCGATCATGTCGGCCAGGTGGGCGCCGCCCACGCGGGCCGAGGTCTCGAGGAAGTAGAACTCGCCATCCTCGTGGCAGCGGATGAACTCGGTGTGTGAGGCGCTGAACTGCATGCCGAAGGCGCGCAGCACGTCCTGGTTGAAGGCTTTGAGTGCCTTGCTCTCGGGCGTGTTGGGGGGCAGCAGGGCCGAGCGGAAGATGCCGCCGGCATGCGCCACGTCGAAGGGCGGGCTCAGGTACTTCGATGCCGTGGCAAACACCACCTTGCCGTCCTGCGACAGCGCATCGACGTGGTACACGTCGCCGGGTTTGAACTGCTCGACGAGGTAGCGGTGGCGCTCCTCGCCCAGCTCGTCGAGTACCAGCCACAGCTCCTTTTCGCTGTGCACCTTGCGGATGCCCTTGGCCGAGGCGTCGGAGCGGGGCTTGACGACCCAGGGGGCCGGGTGGTTTTTGGCGAAAGCCGCAATGTCGGCATCGTGGAAGAGGGCCGAAAAGGCAGGGATGCGCAGCCCGGCCTCGGCCGCCTTCATGCGCATGGCCAGCTTGTCGCGGAAATAGCGGGCCGTGGTCTGCCCCATGCCCGGAATGCGGAAGTACTCGCGCAGCTCGGCCGCCTCCTCCACGTCGAAGTCGTCGAGCGCAATGACGCGGTCGATGCGGTGCTGGCGCAGCAGCCAGGCCGTGCCGGCGATGAGGTCGGGCATGGGCCATTCGCCGTGCTTGATTTCCGGAAGGAAAAAGATGTCCTCGAGCGCGTGGCGCGGCCAGGGCTCGTCCTCGAGACCGGCGGCCGTTACGAGCCACACGCGATGGCCTTCGGCATGGCAGCTCTCCAGAAACTCGATGCCTTTGTACTCGCAGGAGATACACAGGAAGTTGTACGATGGCTTCATAGGCATGCGTTGTGCGCAAAGCAAGGTGGCCCCGGAAACAGGTTCTCCTCGGTTTGACAATGGGCGATTGACGATGGGCCCAAGCCACCCAACCAAACCCCTTCTTTTGCCACTTCATGGCCCTGCCTGGGCGCCATGGCGGGTTGGCCGGGCCGATGGCCGACGACGGGACGGCTCATTCGGCTTTGCCCAGCACGCTGCCGCTCGGGATGACCGCGCCCTTTTTCAGCACGACGATGCCATCCACGATGCAGTGCGTGGGATATTCCTTGTTCTCGAGCGAGCTGTCGCCGCGGATGATGACGTTGTCGCCGATGCGGCAGTTCTTGTCGATGATGGCGTTTTCGATGAGGCAGTGTTTTCCGATGCCCAGCGGAATCCCGTGCTTGGGGTCCTTCAGCTCTTCGAGCGACTCGAAGTAGTCGTTGCCCATGACGATGGCGTGGTCGATGACGGTATAGGCGCCGATGCGCGAGCGGATACCGATGACGGCCCGTTCGATGCGCTCGGCGTGGATGATGCAGCCCTCGGCCACGAGCGCCTGCCGAAACACCGTGCCGTAAAACTTGGACGGGGCCAGCATGCGCGGGTGGGTGTAGACGGGGTGTTCGCTGTCGAACAGGTTGAAGCGCGGCACGGGCTTGGTGAGCTCCATGTTGGCCTCGAAGAACGAGCGGATGCTGCCCACGTCGGTCCAGTAGCCGCCGAACTCGTAGCTGGCCACGCGGTAGCCCGAGTGGATGGCGTTGGGGATGATCTCCTTGCCAAAGTCGAGCGCGTCGGGGTATTCCTCGAACAGGCGCTGCAGGGCTTCCCTGTTGAAGATGTAGATGCCCATCGACGCCAGGTATTCCTTGCCTTCCTTGAGGTATTCCTCCGACACGTTCGATTTCCATTCGGGCAGCACCGAGGGGTCGGGCTTTTCGATGAAGCGCTCGATCATGCCGTCGGCATTCACCTTCATGATGCCGAAGGCGGGTGCCTCTTCGGCCGTGACCGGGATGGTGCCTATGGTGATGTCGGCTTCCTTTTCGATGTGGTAGCGGGCCATGTGCTCGAAATTCATCTGGTAGAGCTGGTCGCCCGACAGGATGAGGATGTAGTCGAATTCGTGGTTGACGAGGTGGTGCATCGACTGGCGCACGGCGTCGGCAGTGCCCTGGAACCAGTTGGCGCTGGTGCGCGTCTGCTCGGCCGCGAGGATCTCCACGAAGCCACGGCTGAAGTGGTCGAAGTGGTACGTGTTCTTGATGTGCGAGTTGAGCGAGGCCGAGTTGAACTGGGTCACCACGAACATGCGGCGCACGCCGGAATTCAGGCAGTTGGAGATGGGGATGTCGATCAGTCGGTATTTGCCACCGATGGGTACGGCGGGCTTGCTGCGCTGCTCGGTCAGGGGATAGAGGCGGGATCCTACGCCGCCACCCAGGATCAGGCCGATCATCTTGATTATCATGTGCTCGTGTAGTTGAAGTTGGAGAAATCGGATCAGAGCGAAACCACGGCCCGGGCCACTCGCCCGGCATGGCGGCACGCCATTCGTGCATCGTGGGGGAAATATAGACAATTCCGCACAGCGGCACGATGATCGGGACCGTGGTTCAACAAGACTTTTCGCACGTCCAGCGGAAGGCACTGCCCCTGCTACGCGTTGCGCTTGCGGAAAAAGAATACGGCCAGGGCGCCATAGCCCAGCCCCAGCAGGGCGAGGTGGCGCAGGAAAGGCCACACCTCGGCCAGGGTGGCCCCCTTCAGCATGTTGAGGCGCACGATGGCCACCAGCTGGGCGATGGGGTTGAACCAGGTGATGCGCTGGGCCCAGGCCGGCATGCTCTCTATGGGCGTGAACAGGCCGCTCATCAGCACGAAGATGATCATGAAGAACCACGCCACGAACATGGCCTGCTGCTGCGTGTCGGCCAGGTTGGAGATGAGCAGGCCCAGCCCCAGCTGGGCAATGATGGTGAGCGTGGCGAAGAGGTACAGCACGCCGAGGGGCCCTTCGGTGGGCGTGTGGAAGATCAATTTGGCGATGCCCAGTCCCAGGGTCAGCTCGGCCAGCCCGATGAACAGGAAGGGCAACAGCTTGCCCGTGATGAAGATGTATCCCTTGACGGGGGTGACGGCGATCTGTTCCTGCGTGCCGATCTCGCGCTCGCGCACCACGTTCATGGCGCCGAGCAGCAGCGACAGCATGCTCACCAGCACGGCCAGGATGCCGGGCACCATGAAGGTCTTGTAGTCGAGCTCGGGGTTGAACCAGTGCTGGTAGCGCAGGTCCATGCCGGGCATGCAGGCAGCAGCAGCCAGCTGGGCGCCGAGGCCGATGCGTCCCTCGGCGAGCAGCTCGCGCTGGTAGTCGGCCACGATGTTGGCGGCATACGATACGGCCACGCCCGCCTTCATGGCGTTGATGGCGTTGGCCAGCAGCTGTACTTCCACCGCTTCGCCCCGCCGCAGGTCGCGCCCGAACCCCGGCGGGATGACGAGCACCAGGTCGGCCTCGTCGCGGTCGAGCAGCTCGTTGCTCCGGGCGTCATTTGCCGAAAGGCCGGAAAGGAGGAAATAGCCCGACGCCAGCATCTTGTCCACCAGGCGGCGCGCCAGCGGGTCGTGGTCGTGGTCCTGCACGGCCAGCTTCAGGTTGCGCACCTCGTTGGTGGCTACGTGCGACAGCACCAGCAACTGCACCAGCGGCATGAGGAACAGCAGGGGCAGCATGGCCCGGTTGCGAAAGATTTGCAGCAGCTCCTTGTAGATGAAAAAGCCCAGAGTCCTCATTCGACGTGCAGTTTGAAATTTTTCCAACTGAGCAACAGGAAAAACAGCGCCATGCCGCACAGCACCACCACCGGCAGCCACAGCGCCTCGAGGCCCGCCCCCTTGAGCATGATGCCCTTGAGCAGGATGATGAACCACTTGGCCGGCGTCACGTTCGACAACACCTGCAGCACCTTGGGCATGCTCTCGATGGGGAAGATGTAGCCCGACAGCAGCACCGTGGGCAGCATCAAGCCCAGCAGCGACGCAAACATGGCCGTCTGTTGGGTGCTGACGCGCGTGGAGATGAACAGCCCCAGCGACAGGGCCGTGACGATGAACAGCAGGCAGCTCAGCAGCAGGAAAGGCCAGCTGCCCAGCATCCGCATGCCGAACACGCCCATGCCCATGCCGATGATGGCCAGCGCGTTGAGGAAGGAAAGCACCACGTAGGGCAACACCTTGCCCACCACGATGAGCAGCGGCGGCAGCGGCGAGATGAGCAGCAGGTTGAGCGTGCCCCGCTCCTTCTCGCGCGCGATCGACAGCGAGGTGAGCATGGCCGAGATGAGCATGAGCACCACCGCGATGACGCCCGGCACGAACATGAAGACGCTCTTCATGGCGGGGTTGTACACCATGCGCGGGTCGAGGCTGATGAGGGGCTGCTGGGCCGTGCCGTTGGCGGCGGCCACCTCGCTCAGGAAGCGCAGGCTGATGTCGTTGAAGTACGACACCAGGGTGGTGGCGATGTTGGGTTCGGAGCCGTCGGTGAGCAGTTGCAGCGGCACCTGCTCGCAGCGCATCAGGCTTTCGCCAAAATGCGGGGGGATGACCACGGCCATCTTGATACGCCCCTGCCGGAACAGCTGCTCCACCGAGGCGATGTCGTCCACGTCGGCCACCACCGAGAAATAGCCGCCGGCCTGCATGCGCGCCACCAGCCGCGTACTCCACGCATCGCGCGACTGGTCGAACACCGCGATGCTGGCGTGCTTGAAGTCGGTCGTCACGGCATAGCCGAACAGCAGCACCAATGCGAACGGCATGCCCAGCATGATGAACAGCGTGCGCCGGTCGCGCAGGATGTGGAAAAACTCTTTTTTGACGAATGCCCAGAAAATGCTGGCCATGGTGGTCGTTTTGTGCAAAAATCTTTTCGGGGGCCCGGGGCCTCGGCCTGCCTGCTCACGCATCAGCCCCGCGGGTCAATTGCAGGAACACCTCTTCCATGTGGCTGGCGCCAAACCGCTCCTTGAGGCCACGCGGCGTGTCGAGGGCCGCGATGCGGCCGCGCACCATAATGCTGACGCGATCGCAGTATTCGGCCTCGTCCATGTAGTGGGTGGTGACGAACATGGTGGTGCCCTTGTTGGCCTCGGTACGGATCATCTCCCAGAAGGTGCGCCGCGTCAGCGGGTCGACGCCGCTGGTGGGCTCGTCGAGGAAGACGATTTTGGGCTCGTGCAGCAGGGCCAGCGAGAAAGCCAGTTTTTGCTTCCAGCCCAGCGGCAGCGTGCCCACCAGGCGGTCGGCCATGGCCTCCATGCCCAGCCGGTGCATCAGCTCCTCGCTCTTGCGGCGTATCTCGCGCACCGGCAGCCCGTAGATGCCGCCGAAGAAACGGATGTTCTCGAGCGGCGTGAGGTCCTGGTAGAGCGAGAACTTCTGGCTCATGTAGCCGATGTGGCGCTTGATCTGTTCGGGCTGGCGATACACGTCGAAGCCGGCCACGCGCGCCTCGCCGCTGGTGGGCAGCAGCAGGCCCGTCAGGATGCGGATGGCCGTCGTCTTGCCGGCGCCGTTGGCGCCGAGGAAGCCGAATACCTCGCCGGCATGGACGTCGAAGGTGATGTGGTCCACCGCCGTGAACGGGCCGAATTTCTTCGTCAGCTCGCGTACCGATATGGTCGTCGTCGGGTTCATGCTGTGGTCGTTTGTGGGGCTTGCTGATCGGTCAGCGCGATGAAGACGTCCTCGATGCCGGGCTGCACGGGCTCGAAGCTGAACTCCGTCAGGCCTGCCGCCCGCAGATACTGGCGCATGGCGTCGGTGTCGAGGGGTGCCAGGCTGCTCACGTGGACGGCCTCGCCGGCCAGCACGGCGCGATGCACCTGCGGGTGGCGGCGCAGCAGCTCGAGGTGGTGGTAGGCCTGTGGCGCCCGAAAGGCATAGAGGTGGTGCGGGTATCGCTCGATGAGCTCGGCGGGCGTGCCCTGCACCATGAGGCGGCCGTCCTGCATGAGGCCCAGCCGGTCGCAGCGGGCCGCCTCGTCCATGTAGGGCGTGGCCACCAGGATGGCGACGCCGCGCTCGCGGATGCGGTAGAGGATATCCCAGAACTCCTTGCGCGAGACGGCATCCACGCCCGTGGTGGGCTCGTCGAGAAAGAGCGCTTCGGGCTCGTGGATCAGGGCGCACGACAGCGCCAGCTTCTGCTTCATGCCGCCCGACAGCTTGCCTGCCCGTCGCTTTTCGAAGGGCTTGAGCGGCTCGTACACTTCCCGGATGAGGTGGTAGTTCTCTTCTACGCGCACGCCGAACACGCGCGCGAAGAAGTAGAGGTTCTCCCGCACGCTCAGGTCTTCGTAGAGCGAAAACACGTCGGGCATATAGCCGATGCGCTTGCGGATCTCGAGGTAGTCGGTGCGGATGTCGAGGCCGGCGACGCGGCCCGTCCCTTCGTCGGGCCACACCAGCGTGGTGAGCATGCGGAACAGGCTGCTCTTGCCCGCCCCGTCGGGCCCGGTCAGGCCGAAAATCTCGCCGTCGGCCACGTGTAGCGAGACGTGGTCCACTGCCGTGATGTCGCCGTAGCGCTTGACCAGGTTGTCTGCTTCGATGGGCATGGGTCGCTGTTTGTTGTCAGGCGCGCCTGACGGGTTTCATTTGCCGGAAGGCAGACGGGTATTCACTCCGAGGCTTCGCCGGCAGGCGGCATTTCGAACCACACCTCGGCGGGCATGCCCACCTTGAGGCGGCCGTCGTTGGGCACGCGCACCTCGATGGCATAGACCAGGTGTACGCGCTCCTCGCGCGTCTGCACCACCTTGGGCGTAAATTCGGCCTGGTCGGCTATGCGGCTGATGGTACCGCGGTAGCTCGGGTGGCTGCCGTCGGGCCCGTCGATGAGGACGTGTACCTGCTGCCCCAGCCGCACCTCGCTGAGCTGGGGTTCGCTGATCCAGGCGCGCAGCACCAGCGTGTCGAGGGGCGCTACCACGTAGAGCGGCCGGCCGGGCGCCACCACCTCGCCGGCAGCAGCGAGCGTGGCCAGCACGGTGCCCCGCACGGGGTTGTACACGTGGCAGCGCAGCAACTGGTCTTCCACCTGGCGCAGGCGGGCACGCAGCGGCTCCAGCTCGCTGAGGATGGCGCGGTTGGCCTGGCTGGCGCGCGACCGTGCCGCTGCCACCTGGCGTTCGAGCACGCGCAACTGCCCTTCGAGGTCGTCGAGCTGTTTCTGCGTGGCGGCGTTGCCGGCCACGAGGCGCTGCAGACGGGCGCGCTCGCGCTCGAGCACGTCCTGCTGTTCGAGCAGGACGGCGATCTCGGGCTCGGGGTCTTGCAGCTTGCCGCGCAAGGCCCGCATGGTGGCCTCTATTTGTTGCTTTTGCAAAAAAGCGGGCATGGTGTCGACCAGCGCGACGAGGCGGCCGGCCTCGACGGTGGCCCCTTCCTGCAGGTCGAAACGCAGCAGCGGACCACCCACCTGTGCCGAGACGCGCACCTCGTCGGCTTCGAAATGGCCGTACGCGTCGGCGCGCTCTTCTTCATTCGTGCAGCCAACCAGGAAGGCCGCCAGGGCCGACAAAAGGATCAATGCTTTCGTATTCATGGATGCTTTTTTGAGTATTGAGTCTCGATGGATGATAGACGATGGACGATGGACGAAAGACGATGGTTTATGTCTCTATGATCGATGCACTATCTATGATATCACGTCGTCACTGCCTGCCCCGACTTGTCGGGGTTGTTACGTCGTCACGCGTCACGTTGTGACGCTTAACCCTCAACCATACTTCACCATTTGCCATGCAAGGCACTGATGCGGTACAGCACCTGCAGTCGTTGCAGCCGGTGCAGCTCCAGACTCAGGGCTGCCGATTGTACGGCCTGCCAGGCCGTCAGGTAGTCGGTAGCGGTGCGCACGCCCTGCTCGAGCTGTAGCGCCACCTCGTCGGCGATGCGCCGGCGCATCGCCAGCACTTCGCGGTCGGTGGCCAGCGTCGCCTCCCAGCCTTCGAGCTGCTGCACGAGGGCGGCGTGCTGGCCCTCGAGCGTCAGTTCGACCTGTTGGCGCTGCTGGTCGAGCATGAGCGCCTGCACCGCCAGGGCGTCGCGCTGGTGTTGGGTGGCGCCCCAGTCGAAGGGCTGCCAGCTGGCTTGCAGGCCGATCAGCCCATAGGGGCTGAGGTTGTCGTCGAAGAAGTTGAGCGGGTTGGGCAGCCCCACGCCTGCCTGCACGAAGGCGCCCACCGTGGGTTCCTTGGCGTGGTCGAGCTGGCGGGCCTGGGCGGTGAGCTCGGCCTGGCGCAGGGGCCACACCTGCATGTCGGCGCGTGCGCCGAAGTCGCCTTCCGGCACTGCGGGCTCGTCGGGCCAGGCCAGGGCCGCACTCGTGTCGATGGGCAGGCCGGTAAGGACGGCCAGCGATGCCAGCACGCCGGCGCGCAGGTGCTGCAGCCGCTGCAGCTCGCCCGCCGTCTGGGTGCGCTGGGCCTGCAGCTCGAGCAGGGCGCTCTCGAGCACCACGCCATTGTCCACTGCCGTGCGCACGGCCTCGATGCGCTCGTCGAGCACCTTCAGCCCCGACCGGATGAGGGCTTCCTGCTGCTGCAGCAACAGGGCCTGAAACCAGGTATCCTGCACCTGCTGGCGGATGGCGTCGGTCTGTGCGCGGATCTCTGCCTGCTGGCGTGCAATGGTCGCCTCCACCACGGCTTTGGCCGCCTCGGTACGCCCGCCGTCGTACAGCAGGTAGCGCGCCTCACCCCATGCCTGGGCCCGGTAGAGCGGCAGCTCGATGGGTTGCAGCGGAGCCTGCGGCGGAAAGTCGAGCGCGATGTTTTCAGACTGCAGCGTGCCGCTGGCCTGAAAAGTGATGGCAGGCAGCCGGAGGGCGTCGAGCCGTGCCAGCTGGTGGTCGCCCAGCGTGCGCAACTGCGCCTCATTGCGCAGTACGGGAGCGCGATTCAGGGCGGCCTCATAGCATTGCTCGAGGCGCAGGCTGTCCTGTGCCCCGATCTGCCCTGTTGCGCCCAGGAAAAGGATGGCAAGCATTAGTTTTTTCATGCGCCGAGTGTTTTTTCTTCCTTCATTTTCCGCCTTTCGGCAAATGGCATCTCC
>CAYNYN010000131.1:0-6390 GCA_964401445.1 uncultured Saprospiraceae bacterium
ACACGGGCACCCGCGCCATGCGGATGCCCGTGTCGGTCGTGTGTTTTTTGGCGAAAGCCGCCGATCAGTGCGCCACCATCAGGCGGGTCGTGCGCACCTGATCCTGTACGGCCACGCGCACCTGATAGATGCCGGCCGGCTGATCCGTCAGGTCGAGGGCGAAGGTGCCGCCCACCGTGTGGCCGGCCGTCTGGCTCCACACCACCTGGCCGATGGCGTTGACCACCTCGATGCGCACGTCTTCTGCTTTCGCAAAACGCAGCTCGAGCGTGGCATGGCCACTGGTCGGGTTGGGGCTGAGCTGCATGAGGCGCAGCGACTCGATGTCTTCCACGCCGCTGACGATGCCCACCGTGGCGCTCACCGTCTCGCTGCAGCCCGCCCGGTCGGTGATGGTCACCATGTAGTCGCCTGCAGGCACGTTGAGCAGACTCGCGTCGGTGCTGCCGTTGCTCCACGTGTAGCTGTAGGGGCCGAAGCCCACGCTCGGCGTCACGTACACGGCTCCGTCTTCGGCGCCCGGCACCGACTCGTCGTCCACCTCGACCGTGGTGCCCAGGTCGTCGGGACAGACGATGTCCAGCGCCGTCTGATCGGCATTCAGGATCTCGCCCGTCTGCTGGTCGATGACCATCACGACGGCGTGCATGTTCATCGGCGCCCAGCTGCCGGGCACCGTGTAGGTGAGTGTTTGGGTGGCCATGTCACCGGCGTTGAGGTTGGCCGGCACGCTGCCGGCAAAGCCGGCCCAGCCACCGAGGATGTCGCGCGCCACGTGGTTGTACACCATCTGGTCGGCAGGTACGGGGTCGGGCAGGTTCTCGTAGCCGCCCATGGGGCCGGCATTGCCACCCGAATAGTAGTTGGCCTGGGCATAGCCCGAGCCCGTGCCGGTCACGCCGTCCTCGGTCAGCACGACGTTGAGGCGGTAATCCACATTTTCCAGTTGCGTCACGAACTCGGCCGAAGCATCGATGGAGAGCTCCTTGCTCGCCACGTCGAGCGTGGCAGCGATGGAGGGTGCTACGGGTGCCACACGCGCCGAGAGGACGGGATGGACGTCTTCGAGATCGGACGGGTCAATCACCTCGAGGCGATCCACTACGACCGACGGGAAGCCCGGAAAGCCGGGGAAGTTGGTCAGGCCATTGTCATAGGCACTGACCGTCATGGGGTCGTCATTGTGCACGGCGATGCCGATGAACTGATCGGGATAGGTCTCGGCCATGTAGTCCATGAACACGGCGCCGCGGGGGCACCAGCCGCACCAGGTGCCCGTGGCTTCTTCGGCCACCCAGCGCTTCGCAGGCACGAAGGTCACACCCGAGACGGTGGCGCTGGCCGAGTTGTTGTCGGGGTTCTCGTCCATGGTGCCGTTCATGCCGGTCACGGTAGCGGAGATGGTATAGGTGATCGATTCAGAGGGTGTGAACGGGGCCATGGCCGTAAACTCGTACGTCCCCAGCGGGGGAATGTCGAGGTTGGGGAAGGAGTCGGTGTAGGTGTCGGTGCCGTCGGTCCATTCCAGCGTGAAGCTGGTGACGTTGTTGGCGCCCTTGTTGGTCACGATGCCTTTCACGGCCACGCTCTCGCCCGTGGGCACGAAGCGGTCGATGGTCAGGCGCGTGAGCTCGAGGTCGTTGGCCAGGGGCGCGCTGATGGTCACATTGTCGATGGCGAAGCCATACAGCCAGCCGCCGTTGTCGTTATAGCGAAAGGCGAGCTGGAGGAAGGGCTCGCCGGCCAGCGACGACAGGTCGTAAACCACGTCCTTCTGCCAGCCGTCGCCATTGCCCGGCAGCTCGTAGAGCTGCGTCCAGGTGGCGCCGCCATCGGTCGAATACTCGATGAAGGCCTGTTCGGTAGCGCCCTGATAGGTGAAGCCCCCGAAGAAGTAGTCAAACTCCAACACCACGGCCGTGTAGTCGGAGAAGTCGAGATAGGGCGTCACGAGATAGTCGGCGCTCTTGTCACAGTTGCAGTTGTCGTCGTTGGTGGCGGCAATGTAGGTGCCGGCATCCACGTCGGGTACGGGCCAGTAGGTACTGGACAGCGACGATGGGGTGCCGATGTTCCAGCCGCCATCGGTGGCCAGGCTCTGGTTGGTCCAGCCTGAAGGCATGGTGCCGCCCTCGAAGTCTTCGTCGAGGATGACCTGGGCGGAAAGCGTGCCTGCCGCAAAGAGGCAGGTCAGAAGAATCGTAAAAAGCGATCGCATAAAGGAAAATTTAGGTTCGCAAAAAGAATGACGAGCTCAAAGATAGTTTGCCACCCGCCCATCTTGTCCATACCGCCCCCTCGGAGTTTTGGTCACCTTCATTACTTTCACCCTGATTTGTCTGTGCTGGCCGGACCCCGGTGTCGCAGCAGAGACGCCGTGTCGGGCAGCCATGCCCCAAATTGCCCCCCTTGCGAGCAACCTTCAGCCCCGAGACCTACGTATTAGCCACCTGTATAAAACCAACGACTGCCATGCACATCGTCATCATCGGCAACGGCATCAGCGGCATCACGGCCGCGCGCCACATCCGCAAGCTGAGCGACCACCGCATCACGGTCATCTCGGGCGAGTCGGAATACTTCTTCTCGCGGCCGGCGCTCATGTACATCTACATGGGGCACATGACCTTCGAGCACACCAAGCCCTACGAAGACTGGTTCTGGGAGAAGAACCGCATCGAGCGGGTATATGGCTGGGTGGACCAGGTGGATTTTGCCGAAAGGCAGGTCGTCCTGTACGACGGCCACCGCATCGGCTACGACAAGCTCATCATCGCCACCGGCTCCAAGCCCAACAAGTTCGGCTGGCCCGGCCAGGACCTCGACGGCGTGCACGGCCTGTACAGCCTGCAAGACCTCGAAGCGCTCGAGCGCCACAGCGAACACCTGCAGCACGCCGTGATCGTGGGCGGCGGCCTCATCGGCGTGGAGCTGGCCGAGATGCTGCAGTCGCGCGGCATCCCCTTCACCTTCCTGGTGCGCGAGTCGAGCTTCTGGGACATCGTGCTGCCGCCCGAAGAGTCGGCCATGGTGACGCGCCACATCCGCGCCCACGGCGTCGACCTGCGGCTCGAGACCGAGCTCAAGGAGATCTGGGGCGACCGCGAAGGGCGCTGCAAGCTGGTGGTGACGAGCAAGGGCGAAAAGATCCATTGCCAGTACGTGGGCCTGACGGCGGGCGTGTCGCCCAACGTCGATTTCCTGCGTTTCAGCGGGCTGGAGATCGAAAAGGGCATCCTGGTGGACGAATACCTGCAGACTAACCTCCCCGACGTGTACGCCATCGGCGACTGCGCCCAGCTGCGCCGGCCCCGCCCGGGGCGCCGCCCCATCGAGGCCGTGTGGTACACCGGCCGCATGATGGGCGAAACGGTGGCCCACACCATCTGCGGGCAGCCCACGCCCTACGACCCCGGCATCTGGTTCAACTCGGCCAAGTTTTTCGACATCGAGTACCAGGTCTATGGCACCGTGCTGCCCAACCCGCCGGAAAACCACGCCGCGCTCTACTGGGAGCACCCCGACGGCCAGCACAGCGTGCGCATCGTGTACGATCGCGACACGGGCGCGGTGCTGGGCTTCAACCTCATGGGCATACGCTACCGCCACGAGGTGTGCGACAAGTGGCTGCGCGAAGGCACCCACATCGAGGACGTGCTGCAAGACCTGTCGCTGGCCAACTTCGATCCCGAATTCTACCCTCAGTACGAGGCGGCCATCGTCGAGGCCTACAACCAACAGTCGGGCAAAAACTTGCGCTTGCGCAAACGCCGCCGCCTCGACCTCGTGATCGATTTCCTGAGACAGTGATCCGAGAGGAGTGAGGAGTGAAGAGTGAGGAGTGACCACAATGTGAGGTGAAATCGGTTCTTCGATTCCTCGGTTCTTCGATTCCTCTTTGTGAAAAACCCTCAACCCTCAACGCTCAACCCTCAACCAAAAAAACAGCCTGCCATGGCACAAAAACACGCTTTCGCAAAAACCGTCCAGATCGCGGGTATCGGCCTGTTCGTGCTGGCGCTGGGCATCTTCACCTGGTCGCTCACGGCCAGCCAGTTCGTCCTCGACGAGCAGGCGCTGAAGGACGCCCTGAACAATGACATGCACTGGACCCACGTGTCGAAGCACGTGGCCCCCATGAAGGGGCAGACCTACCCCAACAGCTTCGCCTTCATCTCGGCGCTCGACGCAGCCCTCCAGCTGGCTCAGGCGGACATCCGCCGCTACGTGGAGCAGGAGCTGGGCCTCACCCCCGCCGATGGCGACTACTGGAACACCATCCTGCAGGACTACAAACGCAAGGAGGTGCGCCTGCCCGTGGCCAGGGCGTCGAGCACGGGCCTGCTGCCCGGCAACAGCTGGCTGTTTTTTGCGCTGAGCATCGGTCTGGGCATCCTGGGTGCGCTGATGTACCTGCTGCCCCAGCTGCGCACGCTGCCCGGCATCAAGAACAACGGCATCTGGCAGCACCCCCTCACTTCGCGCGGCTGGCTGGGCATCGCCCTGGGCGTGTGGCTCATCGGCTTCTACCTGTTGCTCTACTTCTACCCCGAGCACCTCGTCAACTGGATCATCATGGTCGATCCGGTGAGCGAGGCGCTGAGCGGCCATCCCGCCAGCCAGTGGTTCCTCTACGGCTTCCTCTACACGCTGGCCATCCTCGTCATGGGCGTGCGCATGCTGATCAAGTACCGGCACAACCGCTACCAGATCATCCGCACCCTGTCGGTGATGTTTTTCCAGACGGCCTTCGCCTTCCTCATCCCCGAGATCCTGGTGCGGCTCAACAAGCCCTATTTCGACTTCAAGAACATCTGGCCGCTCGACTACGACTTTTTCTTCGAGTGGAACCTCAACCAGCTCATCTCCAGCGGCACGCTCGGCATCTTCATGCTGGGCTGGGGCATCGCCCTGGCGCTGGTGGGCGTGCCCCTGTTCACCTTCCTGTTCGGCAAGCGGTGGTACTGCTCGTGGGTTTGCGGCTGCGGCGGCCTGGCCGAGACGCTGGGCGACCCCTTCCGCCAGCTTTCCAGCAAAAAGCTGCGGGCCTGGCGCATCGAGCGCTGGCTCATCCACGCCGTGCTGGTCTTCGCCGTGGTGATGACGGCCTTGGTGCTGTACACGTACTTCACGGGCGAGTCGCGCGTGCTGGGCCTCGACAGCTACCAGGTGCGCAAGTGGTACGGCCTGTACATCGGCTCGTGGTTTGCCGGCGTGGTGGGCACGGGCTTCTACCCCATCCTGGGCAACCGCGTGTGGTGCCGCTTCGGCTGTCCGCTGGCGGCCTGGCTGGGGCTGGTGCAGCGCTTCCGCTCGCGCTTCCGCATCACCACCAACGGCGGCCAGTGCATCTCGTGCGGCAACTGCTCCACCTACTGCGAGATGGGCATCGACGTGCGCTGGTATGCCCAGCGCGGTCAGGACGTGGTGCGCGCCTCGTGCGTAGGCTGCGGCATCTGTGCGGCCGTATGCCCGCGCGGCGTGCTGCGCCTCGAAAACGCCAGCGCCGACGTCAGCAGCCGGGCCACCGAGCTGCGCGTGCTGCGCATCCGCAAGGGCGAGCCCGTGGCGCTGGAAGCCTGAGCCGCCTTGGGACTGGCCGTTTTTTTCGCCTTTCGGCAAATGGGGCGCGGGGGCCGCGACGACCATCCGGCCCGACCTCGTGTTCGCCATGCCTTTCGGCAAACGAGCCCCGGCACGCGAGGCCTCGCATGCCGGGGCGCAACTCGTTCGGTGCGACCAATTCCTTAACTTGGCAGGCGCTGCGCGTGGGTGGCATTTGCCGAAAGGCAGACCAACCCCAACGCAGGCGTACCTTTTTTTCCTGACCAAAAACTGTAGCGCCATGCCGATCAGCAAGCCTTTCAACCTCAAGCAGTGGATCGAGGAAAACCGCCACCTCTTGCGCCCGCCCGTGGGCAACCAGCAGATCTATCGCGGCAATGAAGACTACATCGTCATGGTGGTGGGCGGTCCCAACGGCCGCAAGGACTACCACTGGGAAGAGGGCGAAGAGCTGTTCTACCAGCTCGAGGGCGACATCACCGTCAAGATCATCAACGAAGACGGCAAGCCCGAAGACATCCACATCCGCGAGGGCGAGATGTTCCTGCTGCCGCCGCGCATCCCCCACTCGCCCCAGCGCCCGGCCAACACCGTGGGGCTCGTCATCGAGCGCTACCGCCGCCCCGGCGAAGTGGACAAGCTCATGTGGTTCTGCGACAACTGCCACGCCAAGCTGCACGAGGCCAGCTTCCAGCTCGAAGACATCGTCACCCAGATCAAGGAGGCCATCGAAACCTTCATGGCTTCCGAAGAGCTGCGCACCTGCAAGCAGTGCGGCCACGTGATGGAAAAGGTGGGGTGAGTGTGTCGGGGAGGAACCGAGGA
>CAYNYN010000131.1:6490-9294 GCA_964401445.1 uncultured Saprospiraceae bacterium
TGCGTGCGGTTGCTGCGTTGCGTGAGACAAGAGGAAAACCATGGGAACACTGCTGCCTCGAAAGACCATTTTTTGCCTGTTGCTCGTCTGGGCGGCGGGGTTGGCGGGCGTGCGCGCCCAGGAAGTCGCCTTCGAAGCCGAGGCCGACCCTGCCGAGCTGGTGATGGGCGACTACTTCGAGCTGCGCTTCACGCTGCGCAACGCGCGCGGCACCGACTTCGTCGCGCCCGACCTGAGCGCCTTCGACGTGCTGATGGGGCCGAGCCAGGCCTTCCGCACCACCATCATCAACGGACAGGCGAGCAGCGAATTCAGCATCAGCTACACGCTGCGGCCCCGCCAGCCGGGCACCTGGACCATCGGCCCGGCACGCATCCGCGCGAAGGGGCGCACGCTGCGTTCCAACGCCGTCACCGTGGTCGTGCATCCGCCCGTGCAGGCCCCCGCCGACGAGCAAGGACTGCCCGACCTGTTCGTCGAGGTGCAGCTGTCGGACACGGTGGCCTACGTGGGCCAGGAGGTCATCGCCGTGCTGAAGCTCTACACCACGCGCGACGTGGACAGCTACAGCGTGCTCGACGAGCCCGAGCTGCGGGGCGCCTGGGTGGAGCCCCTGCGCCGCTTCGACGCGCGCGTGCGGCACGAGCTGCGCGGCGGGCGCCAGTACGCCACCAAGGTGCTGCGCCGACTGGCCATCTTCCCCCAGCAGACGGGGCGCCTCGACATCCCGGCCTGGCGCCTGCAGCTGGGCGTGGTGGAAAAACGCGACCGCGGCCTGGGCTTCTTCTTCAACACACAGGTGACGCCCGTGGTCGTCGAGTCGGAGCCGCGCGCCCTCGACGTGCGGCCCCTGCCCGCCGACGCGCCCCCCGCCTTCACGGGCGCCGTGGGCCGGTATGCCGTGAAGACCTACGTGCAGCCCACCCGCCTCACCACCGACGATGCGCTGCAGCTCACCTGGACCATCTCGGGCGTGGGCGACATCAAGCGCGTGGAGCCACCCCGCGTGCCCCTGCCCGCCGACTCGTTCGACATCTACGAGCCGCGCGTGGTGGAAGAGACCATCTACGAAGACCGGGGCGTGCTGCGCGGCAAAAAGGTGATCGAGGTGCTGGCCATACCGCGCTACCCGGGCTGGTACCGCATCGAACCGACCTTCGCCTGGTTCGACCCCGACTCGCTGCGCTACCTCGAAGTGACCGACGGCCCCTGGCTCGTCGAGGTGAAGCAGGGCCAGGGCACGGCGGCCACGCGCGCCACCCCGCAAGACGGCGCCCCCGGGCCGGCCGAGGTCCTTTACCCCATGATGCGCGAGGCGCACCTGCACCGCTGTGGCCCCTCCTTCTGGGGCAGCACGCCGTTCTGGGTGCTCACGGGCCTGCCCTTCGCCCTGGGGCTGGCAGGGCTGGCCGTCGTGCGCTACCGCCGCCAGCGCCCCGTACTCGACGAGCAGGAGTTGCGCCACCGACGGGCCCGCAAGCTGGCCAGGCAGCGTTTGGCGAAAGCCGAAAAACACCTGAAGGAAGGCCGCTACCGCGACTGGTACGACGAGCTGGCCCATGCCCTCGTCGAATACGTGGCCTGGCGCCTGCGCATCCCCACGGCCGAGCTGACGAAAGCCAACGTGGACCGGCATCTCGCAGCCAAAGGGGTGCCCGACGAGCTGCGCCGACGCTACCGCCACCTGCTCGAGCGGTGCGACCAGGCCCTCTATGCCGGCATGGCCGACAAGCTGCCGCACGAGGCCCTGCGCGACGAGGCCGTGGCCGTCATCAGCGAGCTGGAACGCTACCTGGAAGGGTGAGCTCCCTCACCGGCCAAACAGCCCGAGGCACTTACCTTTGCGGCCCAAACCGCAACCAACCATGACCGTCCCCGTCGATCTCAACTACAAATCCTTTGGCCAGGGGCCGCCCCTGATCATCCTGCACGGCCTGTTCGGCATGCTCGACAACTGGCAGACGCTGGCGCGCCGCCTGGCCGCCGACTTCACGGTATACATCGTGGACCAGCGCAACCACGGCCGCTCGCCCCATGCCGAGCCGCACGACTACCCCACGCTGGCCGAAGACCTGCGCCACTTCATGGAGACGCACTGGATCTACCGCGCCCACCTGCTGGGCCACAGCATGGGCGGCAAGACGGTCATGCAGTTCGCCTTCGAATATCCCGACATGGTGGACCACCTCGTCGTGGCCGACATCGCGCCGGCGGGCTACCCGCGCCGCCACGACTTCATCTTCGAGGCCCTCTTCGCCGTGCCGCTCGACCGGATCGAAAGCCGCAACGAGGCCAAGGCAATCCTCGAGCGCTACCTCGACGAGCCGGCCATCGTGCAGTTTCTGCTGAAGAACCTGGCGCGGCAGCCCGACGGCACCTTCCGCTGGAAGTTCAACCTGCCGGTGCTGTACAAGTATTACGACGCCATCATCGGCCCCGTCGAGGGCGAGCCGTTCGAGGGACCGACCCTCTTCATCAAGGGCGGCGCCTCCGATCACATCACCGAGGCCCATCTGCCGCAAATCGAACGGCTGTTCCCCCACAGCCGCCTCGAAGTGATGGAGGGAGTGGGCCACTGGGTGCACGCCGAGCAGCCCGATCGGTTCCTGCAGCTCGTGCAGGCCTTTTTGCCGAAAGGCTGAAGAAAAAAGACTACGGATCTACTGCAAATAGTCGATGGACGATGGACGATAGACAATAGACATACAAATTACAACATTTGTAACAAACTTGTATTCAAATTCAAACACTAAACTTTAAACCAAAACGCTCAACCCTCAACGCTCAACCCTCAACCATTTTTT
>CAYNYN010000132.1:0-9270 GCA_964401445.1 uncultured Saprospiraceae bacterium
AGATACCCATCCCACACCTCCACCCAGTGGCGCGCCTGCCTTCCGGCAAAATCGGCGATCTGGTGGCGGCAGCTGAAGCCCGGTGCCACGACCGTGGCCTCGGGTTCCTTGCGTATGGCGGGCAGCAGCGCCGCTTCGGCTATTTTTCGCGAAAGCTCGTAGTGCCCTTTCTCGTAGCCAAAGCTGCCGGCCATGCCACAACAGCCGCTCGGGATCTCCGTCACCTCGGCGCCCGGCAGCGCCTGCAGCAAGGTCACGGTGTCGGCGGTGGACCAAAGCGCTTTCTGGTGACAGTGACCATGCACGAGGATGCGGCCGGCAGGTTCGTCCGTTTTCCATGGGGGTCGCACCTCGCCACGACGCAGGGCATCTGCCAGCCAGGCATCGAGGAAATGGACGCCCGTCTTCAGCTTTTGCGCCAGCGCCTCGTCGGGCAGCAGGTCGGCCAGGTCGTCGGTGAAGGCCGAGGCGCAGCTCGGCTCGAGCACCAACACGGGCACGCCGGCCTCGAGCCAGGGGCGCAACCGCTCGACGGTGCGGCTGCCATGAGCCACGGCCTGGCGCAGGTGGCCGTGCGAGATGCGGGGGCGCTGGCAGCAGCCTGCCGCCACCACCTCGACGTCGTAGCCAAGCCGTTGCAGCACGCGCGCCGCCGCCCGACCCAGGTGGCTGTCGTGGCACTGCGTCCAGGTGTCGGCAAAGAGGACGACCTTTTTGCCGGAAGGCGCAACCTCGATCGGCTCGGCAGCTCGGAAGGGACGGCGGGTGTAGGACGGCAGCACGCGGCGCCGGTCGAAGCCGGCCACGCGCTCCAGCACGTAGCGGAAGGGCGCACTGCGCTGCACGGCATTGACGAGCGGGGCCAGCGGTCCGGCCAGGTGGCGCGCCACGTCGGCGCTCATGCCGATGAATCGCTCGCCAAGCGGCATGCCTTTGCGGTCGAAGCGCAGCTGCATCACCTCGCTCTTGAGGCGGGCCATGTCCACGTTGCTGGGGCATTCGGTCTTGCAGGCCTTGCAGCTCAGGCACAGGTCGAGCACCTCGGCCACGCCGTCGCCGCCGAGGTCTTCGGGCAGCTGGCCGCCCATGGCCAAGCGCAGGGCATTGGCTCGCCCGCGCGTGCTGTGCGCCTCGTCGCGCGTGGCACGGAACGACGGACACATGGTGCCGCCCTGCATTTGCCGGCAGGCACCCACGCCACTGCACATGTGGACGGCACCGGCGAAGTGGCCTTCGCGGTAGCGGTACCAGGTGCGCGCGGGCGGCGCTTCGTGCCAGCCGCTGCCGTAGCGCAGGTTTTCGGTGAGGGGCGGCGCATCCACGATCTTGCCGGGGTTGAGCAGGTGATCGGGATCGAACAGGCGCTTGATTTGCCGAAAGGCGTCGTAGATCCTGGGGCCGTAGAAGCGGGGCAGGTAGGGGCTGCGCACCAGTCCGTCGCCGTGTTCGCTGCTCCACGAGCCGCCATAGTGCACCACGCGCTCGAACACCTCTTCGCTGATGCGGCGGAAGCGCTCGATGTCGTCGGGGCGGCGCAGGTCGAGCCAGGGCCGCACGTGGATGACGCCCACGCTGGCATGGGCATAGGCCGTGGCCTCCACCCCATGCTTCGCGCAAATGGCCATCACGTCGCTGATGTAGTCGGGCAGCACCTCGACGGGCACGGCAGCATCCTCGATGAAGGCCAGCGGCCGGCGGTCGCCCGGCTTGTTCATGATGAGCCCCAGCCCGTTTTTGCGCACGCTCCACACGTCGGCGATGTGGAGCGGATCGGTGAGCACGGGGAAGGCGTAGCCCAGGCCCAGCTTCCGCAAATGGCGGATCATGGCATGGGCGCGGCTTTCGGCCTCGGCCAGCTCGTCGGACTGAAACTCGACGACCTGCACGGCGGCCGGGTCGCCCTGAACGAAATGGCACTGGGCCGCGGTGATGCGGTTGTTGCGGGCCGTGTGCAGCACCGTGCGGTCGAGCAGCTCGATGGCGCTGGGTCCGAAGTCGTCCATGTGCTGCACGGCGGCGAGGGCGTCGCGCAGCGCGTCGAAGTGGACGACCACGAGCAGGCTGTGGCGCGGCACCGGCTCGAGGCGCACCGTGGCTTCGAGGATGATGCCGAGGGTGCCTTCGCTGCCGCAAATGAGGTGGCTGAGGTTCCAGTCGGCGCCGGCGGGGAAGGCGTCGAGCGCATAGCCGCCCACGCGACGCAGCGTCTTCGGGTAGCGCTGCCGTATTTCTTCCTGCAGCGGCTCCACGATTTGGCGGAAGCCCGCATAGAGCGCCCCCTCGCGATCGCCTTGCTGCTCTTTTTGCCGCCAGGCGGCAGGCGACAGTGCTTCGAACTCGTGCACGCTGCCATCGGCCAGCGCCACGCGCACCGATACGAGGTGCTCGCTGGTGCGGCCGTAGCGGATGGAACGGGTACCCGAGCTGTTGTTGGCGATCATGCCGCCAAAGGTGCAGCGGCTGGTGGTGGCCGGGTCGGGCGCGAAATGGAGGCGCCAGGGGCTGGCTTCGAGGTTGAGCTGGTCGCGCACCACGCCGGGCTGCACGCGCGCCGTGCGCGTCTCCGGATCGAGGGCCAGCGTGCGGTGCATGTACTTGGTGAAGTCGAGCACCAGCCCTTGCAGCACCGTCTGTCCGGCCAGGCTGGTGGCGGCGCCGCGCGCCAGCACGGGCACACCATGCCGGCGCGCCCAATCCAGTGCAGCCAGCACGTCGGCCTCGTGGCGCGGCGCAGCTACGGCCACCGGCATCATCTGATAGACGCTGGCGTCGGTGGCATAGACGCCGCGCGTCATCACGTCCGACCAGACGTCGCCTTCGAGGCGGCGGCGCAGTTCTTCGACAGGGGCATTCATTCGATCGGTCTTTTCCGCCGCAATATCCGAAGGCCGGAACGATTCCTACAGCAAGGTGCTGATCAATTCGGGAATAGACGGATGCGGCATGGGCACCTCGCCAAGGCGACGCCACGGCACGTCGTGGTGGATGGCCACCTGGAACACCGAGATGAGATCGACGGCATGCGGCCCGAAAGCCGAGGCCCCGCGGATGAGGCCGGTCCTGCCGTCTATCTTGACCTTGAGCAAGCCCTCGATTTCACCCAGCACGTGGGCCTTGAGCAGGCTGTCGTAGCGCTTGACCACGAAGTCGGCGCCCGGCTCGGGACGCATGTCGCCCACCTGTGCTACCGGCAGGCCCGTATAGACGGCTTCCACCACCGGCTTCTGCCGCAGGATGCTGGCATCGCCCTCGGCCATGTGGGCCACGGCCACGCGCGCCTGCATCTGGGCGCGGTTGGCCATCATGGGCACGCCCGTCACGTCGCCGGCAGCGTAGATGTGGGGCACGCTCGTCTGGCAGAACTGGTTGACGAGCAGATGCCCTTCCGAAGAGATCTGCAGCGAGAGGTTGCCCGGCTCGTAGAAGCCCAGGTCGGCCTTGCGACCTATGGCGATGAAGCCGTACTCGGCCTCGTACTCGTCGCCGTCGAAGGTGCGGGCGCGCACGCGCTCGCCTTCCTGTTTCATGGATACCACCCCGCTGTTCTTGTGTATCTCGATGCCGAAATGCTCCGCGAGCCACTGTTCGAAGACCTCGGCCACCTCGGCATCGACCCGCGGCAGCAGGTGCATGGTGCCGTGCAGGATGGTCACGCGCGTGCCCAGCGCGGCAAAGGCCCAGGCGTACTCGCTGCCCGTGACGCCCCCGCCGGCCATGATGAGGCTTTCGGGCAGCTTGGGCAGTGCGGGCGACAGCTTGGGGGCGATGATGTGATCCTTGTTGGGCTTGAGTTCGGGGAAAAACGAGGGCCCCGAGCCGGTGGCCACGAGGATGAATTTGCCGTGTACGGTTACAGAAGAGGCACCTTCACGAACCACGTCCACCTCGTGGGGGCCCGTCAGGTAGCCCTTGCCCTGCAACACCTGCACGCCGGCCTGCTCGAGCTTGTGGCGGTAACGCGCGCTGGCAGCCTCTTTCTGTCGGGCCACCTGCTGGCGCAGGATTTCCATATCGAACGGCGGCAAAGTCGGTCCGAGGCCGAACTGCGCCATTTGCTTCAATGCCGCAAACCGCTCGGCATAGCCCAGCCACACTTTCGAGGGCAACAGGCTGCTCATGGTGGCGCGGCCGCCCAGCCCCGTGGCCGAGACGAGCGCCACGGACCACCCTCTTTGGGCGGCTACCAGGGCCCCTTCGATACCTGCCGGGCCGTCGCCCAGCACGACGAGGTCGAATTGCTTGTTCGTGCTCATGATGTCGTTGGTTTTCCTGCCAGCGATCAGGTCTGGCGGTTCATTTCAGTGTGTGAGGTGGAAAAAGACGATGGACAATGGACTATAGACGATGGACGATGGATACAGAATTTTTACTCACAAATAAATGATAATCAACTTTAAACACTAAACTTTAAACTGTAAACTAAAACCCTCAACCTTTGCCTCGATCCTCGTCCTTCACTTTGCGGGCCATCACCACGTAGCGCGTCGAGGGGCAGCTGTCGGCCCACTCGGGGATGGGCTCGAGGCTGACGGCATCGTAAAGGTACACTTCCGGCCCAAAGGCCTCCTCGAAACATTTGCGCAAGCGGTACACGGGCGGAAGGTAGCGCTTGTGCTTGCCGGCGTAGTTGAGGTGCATGCGGTCGTCGCCGAAATGGATGTTGATGATCTCGCTCTCCTGGTAGTTGATCCCATGCTCCTCGATGATTTTTGGCGAGCGCAGCGAGACCGTGCGGCCATCGGCCGAGCGCATGAGGTTGGGATACCAGCGGATGTGGTCGGGCGTGATGAAGTCGCCCACGAACCAGCCGCCCGGCTCGAGCACCGAGGCCACCTTGTGGATGGCCGGCTTGAGCTGGTCGTGGGGCAGGTACTGCAGCACGTTGAGGCCCGAGTACACCACGTCCCATCGCTTGACCGTAGGATCGAGGGCGAGGATGTCGCCCACGTCGGCGCGGATGCGCTTGCGCGCCTCGCGCACCATGGCTTCCGAGATGTCGATGCCGTAGAGGTTGTCGTAGGCCACGCCCAGCTCGTCGATCATGAAGCGCTCGACCAGGCCGGTGCCGCAGCCCACCGACAGGACGGTGGCGCGATCGAGGCGGGGCAGGTGCTTTTCCTGGAAGAAGAACAGGTAGCGCCGCATGAAGCCGTCGAGACAAGGCCGGCAGATGAGGTCGTCGTACATGCGGGCATAGTCTTCGAACGCATCGGCACCTGCGATGCCCTGCCCCGTCAGGTCGCGCTGCAGGCGGGCGGCCACGCGCAGCTCGTGGTTGAGGATGCGCCACTGCACGGTGTCGTCGACGTGGCCTTCCTCGTCCAGGATGGCTTCCAGCTTGTCCATGAGGGCGGCCCGCTGGTCGGGGTCGAACGTTTTGCGGATCGCCTCTTCCCATCTGCCTTTCGGCAAATGCAGCCCGGCGTGGCGCATCTTCTGCAGGCGGCGCGTCAGCTCGACCATGTGGCGCAGCCTCGTGGGAAAGTCGCCTTCGGGGCCGGGCTCCGACCGCACGTACTCGTTTTGCGGCAGCTCGAAAAAGACGCCGCCATTGACGCGGTGGATCAGGGCGTGCTCCAGATCGAACAGGCGCGCCATGCCGGTCACGTTGTCTACCGGCTCCATGGTGCCATAGACGTGGAGCGAAAGGAAGAAGGCGTTATCGGTGGGGTTGCCCATCTGGTGGACGAGCCGATGGCTCACGCCCACGGCCTCACCCGGCTTCATCTGCCAGCGGGCCAGGGTGTACAGCACGCCCTCGTCTTCGCGAAAAGTGGCGTGCTCGGCCGGCCCGAAGACCTGCACGGCCCCCCACTGCGTGAAGCCGTGGTCGTGGATCGTAGAGAAATCGCCCGGCCGCCACGACATGACCATGATCTCGAAACGGTCGCCTTTATACACGAGCTTGCGTCCGTAGCTGTCGGCAACGGGATGGTCGAAGTCGGCCCACGGCTCCAGCTCTTCGGCGCGCACGCCGGCCTCCAGCACGAGGCTGCGCATCTGGCCGGGATTGGCCGGTGGCTGGCGTTCGAGCCGCTCGGCGATGAATGCCAGCGAACGGGGCAGTGCTTTGCGGTCGTGTGGAATTTGCAGTTCAGCCATGATTGCGATTTTTGTGGGCTGACGAAGGTACGACTTTGCCGGTGGCACCCACGTGACCCCTATCACCTTCCGCTACCGGCAGCTCGTCCGCCGGACGTGCGCGCTACGGCAGGCTTCCTGTGTGACGGGCATCACCTGTGGCCAGAGGGGGCTGCCCGTACCTTTGCGTCAACAATTTTCGAAATGACGAATTCTGAAAAGTGGCGCATTGCCATCATCGGATCGCTGACCCTCGGGTTGGCTCCTTTCTATCCCGAGCCACACATCGTGGGCAAGATCCGGTGGATCGCAGGAGGCGCAAAAGGAATGAGTGCCCTTGACTGGTTCGACACCATCATGCATGGTGCACCGTGGGCCTTCCTGTGCTACCTCATTGTTTCGGAACTCATCAAAAAAGCAGCAAAAAAATGAGCAAAAGAAAACCGTTTGGCGAACTGATCAAAGGTGATACTCCCGTACTGGTCGACTTCAGTGCAGAATGGTGTGGCCCCTGCAAGGCTATGGCCCCCATTCTCAAGCAGGTGGCCAAAGAAGTGGGCGACAAAGCGAAGATCGTCAAGATCGACATCGACAAGAACCCTGCGATTGCCCAGTCGTTGGGCATCCAGGCCGTACCTACCTTCATTCTTTACAAAAACGGTGAAGTAAAATGGCGCCATGCGGGCATGGCCTCGGCCCAGCAGCTGAAGCAGGTCATCGAGCAGGCGCTTGCGAACTGAGTCAAGCAAAATCACCTCCAACATCTCTCACAAAACGCATAACCCATGACTTTCATTGAATTCGTCAGCCAGCCCTGGCACTGGGCGGTGTCGGGTGCCGCCATTGCGCTGATCACCTTTCTGATGACGTGGCTGGGGCGCTCGTTCGGCGTATCCACCACCTTCCGCAACGTGTGCACCGCCTTTGGCGCCGACAAGCTGTCCGACTTTTTCGACGTGGATCTGAAGGACGAAGCCTGGCGCATGCTGTTCGTGGCCGGTGCCATCATCGGCGGCTACATCGCCTCGCACTACCTGGCCAGCCCCGAGCCGGTGGCCATTTCTGAAAAGACGATTGCGCATCTGCGCGACTGGGGCATCATGTACCCCGAGGGGCAGGGCTTCCTCCCCGAGTCGGTGTTCAATTTCGGCAACCTCAAAGGCCTCGTGCTGGCCATCATCGGCGGCTTCCTGGTAGGCTTCGGCGCCCGCTACGGCGACGGCTGCACCTCGGGCCATGCCATCACGGGCCTGTCGCACCTGCAACTGCCGTCGCTCATCACCGTGATCGGCTTTTTCATCGGCGGCCTGCTGATGACGCACCTGATCATGCCGCTGATCTTCGGTTGACACACCTCTTTTTCACTCACGGAAAATCGACGCTTCAATGAGAAACACAGCTTTCTTCCTCATAGGCATCTTCTTCGGCATCGTCATGACCAAGAGCGAAGCCATCTCCTGGTTCCGCATCCACGAGATGTTCCGCTTCGAGAGCTTTCACATGTACGGCATCATCGGCACGGCCGTGGTGTTGGGCGCGCTCATCATCGGAGCCATGAAGAAATTCAATATCCCGACGATCGATGGCACGCCGGTGACCTACACGCCCATGAAGCTCAGCATCAAACGCCATCTGCTGGCAGGCAGCATCTTCGGTCTGGGCTGGGCCCTGATCGGCGCCTGCCCGGGGCCCATGTACGTGCTGCTGGGCCATGGCTACTGGATCTTCCTGGTCGTGCTTGCCAGCGCCACGCTCGGCACCTTCACCTATGGTCTGGTAAAAGACAAGCTCCCGCACTAAGGATTTCGTTTTTTGCGGCTACAATGTCGCAATGACTCCCACCTCCGTGGCGCGACACGCCTCAGGAAACGGGTGCCCGTGGGGCGCCCGCTTCCAGGGGAATCTTAGCTGTTTGCAAAAAATCGACCCCATGAAGCACTACATGGCTACCCTCGCATTTTGTTTTTCTGCCCTCGTGGCGCTGGCCCAACAGCCCGACAACCCCGCCTGGATCCAACCCCGAAAGGACTACCACTTGCGCACCAGCGTCGGTTTTCAGATATGGGGGCTGTACACCATGAATAGTGAAGTGTACGACGAATCGGCCGGGCAATGGCACCCCACATCCGATCGGCTCAATTTCATGCTGCGGCGCACGCGCCTGGGCTTCAAGGGGCAGCCCTTCGATCGCGTGAAGTACAACCTCACGCTGGCCATCGACCACGTGGGCAACGACGACTTCGACGGGGCCGTGGGCGGCGCCAACAATGGCGCCTTCCCCTTCGTCGCGCTCTGGAACGCATGGGTGCAGTGGCAGGTACTGCCGCAAAGCGATGCGCTGCACCTGACCGTCGGCTACCTCGCCCCGCAGTTCCATCGCGAGAGCATCACCGGCGCGCTGGGCGTGGCCAGCCTGGAAAAAGCCATGTCGCAGAACTACGCGCGGCGCCACCTGACCGGCACGGGGCCGGGCCGGGCAGCCGGCATCAACCTGGGGGGTATGCTGCACAAGGAAGGCGCTCAGGTGGCCTTCAGCTACGACCTCGGCCTGTTTGCACCCACCTTCGGCACCGCGACGGCAGGTGTGCAAGCCTCGCCCGTTTGGGTGGGTCGGGGCGTGCTGCACCTCGGCGATCCCGAGTTCGCCAAATACAAGCTGGGAGCCGGCTTCAACACCTTCGGCAAGCGCAAGGGCATCTCGCTGGGCGTGGCCGCCAGCCGCCAGGGTGCCACCGACCGCTTCGACAACAGCGCGGGCCTCGGCCTCGACCTGCTGGCCAACTACGGCCCCCTCAACCTCAAGGCAGACTATACGGCCATGCAGCGCCGCGCCACCGATGAAGATGGATCGTTCGAGGTATCCGCCGCCACCTGGCATGTGGCCGCATCGGTCAATGTGCCTTTCGGCAAATACCTCCTCGAGCCCAACGTCATGATCTACGGCTTCGACGGGCCGATGGACGCCGTCGGACAGGCACGCGCCAAAGCCGTGGGCTATTTCTCGGGCAAGGAGCGCGCGCTCGACGTGGGCCTGAACCTCCACCTGCACCCCAAACACCTCACGGTACAGGTACACTACACCCTGCGCGATGGCGACAGCGGCGAAGCAGGCGACGAAGCGCGCGTGAATCAGTATTTCAGTCAGAATGGCCATGCCATCCGCCGCGGCGACTGGCTGGGCGTCGGCCT
>CAYNYN010000133.1:0-9216 GCA_964401445.1 uncultured Saprospiraceae bacterium
CCTCACCCATCGTCGGCTATGCCCAGAAACCGTTCGAGCAAATAGCGTTTCATCTTCTCCAACGGGTATTCCTCGCCTATCTGGAGATAATGCATAAAGATGCCGTCGAGTGCCGCAGCCAGCAGCCAGGCCTCGCGTTCGGGATCGGGATGCTGCATTTGCCGAAAGGCATCCACGGTAAATTCGAGCACGAGTTGGGGGGTACCGCCCGACTCCATCATCCGCCCCACGACTTCGCCGGCAGCAGGCTGAAACGCCAGTGAGGTGTAGAGCCGCCAGTAATCGACCTGCTCGGCCACGTGGGCGAAGGTGTGCTCGATCATGGTGCGCAGCCGCTCGACGGGATCCGAAATCGATTGCACCTCGGCCAGCAGCTCCCCTGCAAAGGCGAATCCTTCCTCGAGGATGGCCGCCAACAGCTCCTCCTTGCTGCTGAAGTAGTTGTACAAAAGCCCCTTGGACACCCCCACCTCGCGCGCAATCTTGCTGATCGAGGTGTTGGCATAGCCGTCGCGCGCGAACAGCCGCAGCGCCGCATCCTTGATCTCATGGATGCGCTTGCTGCGTATGGCGTCGAACTGCGCGGGCGTACGCGGGCTCATGCTGCGATGGTTGAAGTGTGGTTCAAAGGTATGCCAAAACCAGTATTGACCAAACGTTCAGTCAAAAATTTTCGTCAGCACCAGGCATGACTTTTTTCACCCCTGCTCCCCAACTGCACTTCCTGAAAATCGGAATGTAGGCCTTGCCAGCAGACGACGGCCAGACATTTTTTTGACAATCGGAATGGCCAGGTTGAATTTCTTTGCACCGCCCAAGCCAACAACGACCAATACAACAATCTGAAAACCAACCATCAACGACATGAAAACCAAACTCACCTCCATCCTCTGCCTGATGCTGGCCCTGTCCGGCGCCATGCCCATCCAGGCCCAGCAACAGCTCGATTCGGTGGTCGTGACCGCTTCGCGACTGAACGTTCAGGCCGGCCAGATGGGCCAGCGCGTCACCGTGCTGCGGGGCGAAGCGCTGCAGCGCATCCCCGCCACCTCGCTCGACGACCTGCTGCGCTACCTGCCCGGCATCGAGGTGCAGAGCCGCGGCCTGTTCGGCACGCAGGCCGACATCACCATGCGTGGCAGCACCTTCAACCAGGTGCTCGTCCTCATCGACGGGGTGCGCGTCAACGACCCGCTCACGGGCCACTTCAACGGCTACATGCCCGTGACCATGGCCGAGATCGACCGCATCGAGATCATCCACGGGGCCAGCTCGGCCATCTACGGCACCGAAGCCGTGGGTGGCGTCATCCACATCATCACCAAGGCTTTTGCGCAAAGCGGCGATAAAGGCCTCGATGGGCAGGCCGAGGTGCAGTACGGCCAACATCAGACGCTCACGGGCAGCGCCGGCATCGACTGGCAGACCGACAATCTGCGCCTCGTGGCCGGCGTGCAACACGCGCAGTCGGACGGTCATTTGCCGAAAGGCGACTCGCTGCCCTACGACTTCAACCTGACGACCGTAGCTGCCGGTCTGGGGCTGCAGCTCGCACCCAACGTGCGGCTCTCGCTGCGCAGCGCCCTCGACACGCGCGACTTCAACGCCCGCTTCTTCTACACGCGCAGCACCTACGACCTGTCGCGCGAGCAGGTACGGCGCTGGTTCAACCAGGCGGCCCTGCGCTGGCAGCACGACGAGCGGCACGAAACGCAGCTCGTGGCGGGCTACCAGACCACGACCGACTCGTTCCTGTTCAACCCCGCCTTTCCGGGCAACCACCACACCACGCGCCAGCTCGACCTGAAGGGCTGGCACCGCATCGAGGCCGGCGAGGCCGTGCGCTTTACCCTTGGCGGCCAGTACCTGGGCAAGCGCATCGAGAGCAACGACCGCGGCAACCATCGCACCGGCCAGTTCGGCCTGTTTGCCCTGGCCCATGTGCAGCCTTCCGGCAAATGGGACCTGCAGGGCGGCCTGCGCCTGGAACACGAGTCGTCTTTCGGCACCGAGCTGGTGCCCCAGCTCAGCATCAGCTATCGGGTGCTGCCGGCGCTGCGCCTGCGCGCCTTTGCCGGACGCAGCATCCGCGCGGCCGATTTTACCGAAAGGTACATCAGCACCAACCTGCCCGCGCTCAGCCCCGGCCGCAACCTCGGCAACCCCGACCTGCTGGCCGAGCGCTCGTGGAACGTCGAGCTGGGCACCGACGCCGTGCTCGGCCCCACCCTCTCGGCACACCTGACGGGCTACTACCGCCACGGCACCAACCTCATCGACTTCGTGCTGACGGAAGGCAGCCAGATACCCAACGCCACCAACATCGACCCCTCGGGTACCTACTTCTTTGCGCAGAACATCGCCGAGCTGCAGACGACGGGCCTCGAGGCGGAGCTGCGCTACCGCAAGGAACTGTCGGCAGGCGCGCTGGAAGCCACGGCCGCATACCGCTGGCTCGACTTCGCCCAGGACGGCGAGGTGACTTCGAAGTACATCGCCAACAGTGCCGGGCACCTGCTCAGCCTCGCGGGTCAGTGGACGGGCAAGTGGTTCAGCCTTTCGGCAAACGGCCTGTACAAGCAGCGCACCGCCGAGGCCGCCGAAGCCATCAACCGCGAGCTGCCCGCCTCGTACATGGTGTGGAACATCAAAGCTGCCGTCACGCCCTCAGCGCGTCTGCCGCTGCAACTCACCGGCACCGTCCTCAACGTCTTCGACGTGCAGTATGCCGACATCCTCGGCGCCGACATGCCGGGGCGCTGGTGGCTCGTGGGGCTGCGCACCGCGTTCTGAGCCGGGCGAACTTCACGTGCATGAGCATGGCTCACCCGGAAGCTTTCCGGATGAGCCATTTTTTTTGAAAAAGAGGCTCGAAGATGAAACTTTTTCATCACCAACACCCGTTTCTCAGAGTCCCGCAGGCAACGAATGAGGACAAACCAAATTTCTCAACCTAAAACACTACGATCATGGTCACACAATTGCTGGAAAACCTCCTGAAGCAACTGAAAGAGCACGGGGAATGCGTGGCTTTCCGGGCCAAGAGCGCCTACGCCATTCCTGCCGACGACGCCAAGGAGTTGTACATGAAATTCTCAATGGACAACGGCGACACGTACGAGATCTCCCGAACGAGCAAAGTAGATGGCATGGACACAATGAATTACTTCTGGGAGTGCGAGATCAAGTGTAATGATGAAGTGGTTTTCCAATACAAAGTGGACCACGAACTCATTCCTTCGCAACCCCGCCCCAAAAATCAAGTCATCAAAAATGTCGAGGCCTTTCTCGAAGCCTTTACCCAACCGCTCGAGGAAGAGCAGGCGACGAACTGAACCCCGCCGGTTTGCAACAAAAAAAGCAGCCACTGCCGCGCGATGCGTGGCAGTGGCTTTGCTGTTTCCGGCACGCGCATTCAGGCGCGCCCTTTCAGCATCAGGTTCCAGTACATGAAGGGCAGCCCGTACTTCTTGAGCAGCCACATCGAGTAGTTTTCCTTGGTCGTGTCGACGAACTTCGAGATGATGGGGTCGGAAGCGCGCTTGTTGCCGTACTCGAACTCGGCCAGCACCATCTTGCCGTAGCCGGTCACCAGCGGGCAGGACGAGTAGCCGTTGTAGCCCGGCCACAGGTCGGTGCGGCCCTGGCGCAGGCGCATGATGTTCTCGACCACCACGGGCGCCTGCTTGCGCACGGCTGCCCCCGTCTTGGCCGTGGGCAGGCCGGCCACGTCGCCCAGCGAGAAGACGTTGGGATACTGCTTGTGCTGCAGCGTGTGCTCGTCCACGCAGACCCAGCCCTTCTGGGGTCCATCGGCACACACGAGCTTCGAGTTGCGCACGAAGTCGGGCGCCGTCTGGGGCGGTGCCAGGTGCATCAGGTCGTAGTGGATGCCCACCATGTCGTTGCCCACCCACTCTTCCTCGATGGGCTTGGGGTTGCGCACCTGCAGCTCGGGCTTGTCCACGGCTGCGGCCTTGATGTGGTACCACGCCACCTTGTTGGCACCATCGACGCGCACCAGCTCGTGGTAGAACTTCACCATGATGTCCTTGCGGTCGAGCACCTTTTCGAGGGTAGCCCGAAACTCGGGCACGCCGAAGATGACCGTGCCGGGCGTGACGAACACGACCTGGCTCTTGTCGCGCACGCCGGTCTTGCGCCAGTAGTCGTCGGCCAGGTACATGATCTTTTGCGGGGCACCGCCGCACTTGATCGGCGTGGTGGGCTGGGTGAACAGCGCCGTGCCGCCCTTGAAGTTGCGGATCTTTTCCCATGCAAACTTCGGGTCGGTGTACACGCTGATGACGTCGTCCTTGTCGAGCACGTCGGCCAGTCCCTCCACCAGCGTGGGATCGATCTTGATGCCGGGGCAGACCACCAGATAGTCGTACGTGATCTCGCGGCCATCGCGGGTGGTCACCTTGTTGTTGTCGGGATCGAAAGCGGTGACAGCATCCTGATACCAGGTGACGCCCTTCGGGATGAGGGACCGCATGGGGCGCTTCGTCTTTTCGTAGTCGTAGGTGCCGGCACCCACGAGCGTGAAGGCAGGCTGGTAGTAGTGCCACTCGGCCGGATCGATCAGCGCCACGTCGGCTTTCGAATCGCGGTTCTTGAGGCGGGCAGCCACCGTGATGCCGGCCGTGCCCGCGCCTATGATCAGAATTTCGTGATGCAGTGTAGTCATGGCATGTCGTTTTTGGTTACATGCCAAAGATGGCGCAGGCCGGGGCCCAATGCGTGTGACCACGACTACAGAAGCCGGTGAGATTCCTCAGAGGAAGGGGTGACTTTCGACACCGCCTATCGCACCACGAGCTGAGCCACAACCACTTGCCCGCGGCCTGCCAGCTCGAGGGCGTACACGCCGGCAGGCAGGGGCGGCAAGGTCAGGGGGATCGCTTCGTCCTGCGCCTCGCGGTCCGCCTGCCAGATCGTGCGGCCCCCGGCATCGACGAGGCGCAGCCGGATTTTTCCGCTCGTGCCTTTCGGCAAATGCAGCCTGACCGTCTGTGCGGCATTTGCGGCAAGCAGATTGGGCGTCACCTCGAGGAGGCCCTGTTTGCCGAAAGGCGGCAAATAAATGACGGGCGAATGGGACCAGGTGCCGTCGCGGTCCTGCATGCGCAGCCGGTAGTAGCCGCCGGGCAAGAGCTCGGGCCACTCGTAGTGGCGCGTCGCGGCAGAGAAGCCGGCCGCCGCCACGCGCCCCACCCGCCCGAAGCGGCGCCCGTCGGCGCTGTACTGCAGCTCGAACCCGTCCGAGTTGCTCTCCGAGGCCGTTTCCCAGAAGAGGCGGTAGCCCCCTGCCTCGGCGCGCCCGTCGAAGGCGACCAGCTCGACCGGCATGATGGGATCCATTAGCTCGAGCACGAAGAGGCCGTTCAGCTCGTCCGAGCCGAGGATGCGGCCCGAGGGCAGCAGCGGATACACGCCCCAGGCGCCCTGGTAGCCGTTGTAGTTGGTGTTGTTGGGTTCGGTGTCGTAGTAGGCCACGCGCACCACGTTGTACGGGTCGCTCAGGTCGAACACCTGTATGCCGTCGTGGTAGTAGCTCAGATAGACCGAATCGCCGCGGATGATGGGGTTGTGGGCGATGCTGTTGGTGTGCGCGGGCGCCAGCAGGGCCGAGCGGAAGACGTCGGTGACGCTCATGTTGGAAGGGTCCGACACGTCGGTCATCTTGACGCCGCGGCCGTGCGTCTCGTCGGTGAAGACGAGCCAGTTGCCGGTGTCGTCGAGCCAGCAGGCGTGGTTGTAGCCCTGCTCGGGGTAGCTGTTCAGCACGCCCAGCAGCACGGCATTGGTGGGATTGCTCAGGTCATAGACGTAGAGGCCGTTGTTGCCATGGTTGCACCAGGCCGTGTCGCCGCGCACGTACAGGTCGTGCACGTAGCCGCCATTGAGCGCGGGCGCGCCCAGCAGCACGGGGTTCTCGGGATTGCTCAGGTCGAGGATGACCAGGTTGCCCGAGGCGCTGACCGAGCCGGCGGCGTAGAGGCGCGCCGCCCCCTCGTCGATGAAGATGTTGTGTGAGCGGCTGAAGAAAGCGGTCGTCTGCTGCACGCGGTGCACCGAGTCGGGCAGGTACTGCAAATCGACGATGACCAGGCCCTCGGCATGCTCGTCGGCCACGCAGTAGGCATAGTGGCTGTAGGTCTTGATGTCGCGCCAGAGGCTCTGCGTGCCGGGCGTGATGGTGTCTGCGTACGTCAGCGAGCCGTCGGCGTTGATCTTGAAGAACCACACGTGCTCGATGGAGCCGATCATGGCGTACTCGTTGCCGTTGGCGTCGGTCCAGCCCCAGCAGTCGCTGTAGGCCGCGCCGAAGCGCAGCGGCAGGCTGTTGTCGTCCCAGTGGCCGACGGTTTTCATCAGCAGCGAATCCTGGGCCGGCAGCAGCCCGAAAAAGCAAAGCCCGGCAAGCAGCAATGGCAAACGGACCATCCGATGTAGGTTGCGTTTCACGCTCTGAAGATATGAAAATGCCGGCCAGACCGCCATGGGTCCGACCGGCATTTTGCCGAAAGGCAAGCAGGGTGACGAAAGGCTTCGTCGTTCAGCCTGCCACTTTCCGGTTTCGGTTTACTGCAGCGAGTTGAGCATGGCCATGATGTCGGGGCAGGACTGTTCCATGGCCATGGTGGCCTTGCGCTGTTCCTCCTCGGTGGTCACGCGGTACTTCTGGTCCACGCCGTCCACGCAGGCCTCGCTGGTCTTCATGATGTTTTCGAGGTTTTCGAGCAGGGCGGCCATGCCGGCCTCATCGCCTTCCGACTGCTTTTGCTGCAGGTCGCGGGTGAGTTGCAGCACCGGCTGCAGGCAGGCACACAGCTCGTCGGCCATGGCTTCGAAATCGGCATCGGTCATGTCGGTCTTGCCGGTCTGGTCCACGGCTTCCATGGACTCCTCGGCCTCGCCGGCGCTTTGGGCATTGGCGGCTTCGGGCGACTGGCTACAGGCTGCTACGCTGGCCGCGAGCAACAGAAAAAAGAGATAACGCATAAAAAATGATTGAAAAGGTTGAAATGAATAGTTAACTGGTGAAGATGGTTGAGGGTTGAGCTTTAAGGGTTGAGCGTTTCTCTCCTCACTCCTCTCTCCTCTCTCCCTCACAGCACCGCGGCTCAAAGGTAATCTTCTCGCACCGGACTGAACACATCCAGCACGCGGCAAGGTGTCAGCGCCACGGCACTATGCGGCACATTGGGTGGAATGACGTACACCTGTCCCGGCTCGAGCACGTGCGTCTGCCCGGCCACGGTCAGCTGGAGGCGGCCTTCCTGCACCACGACCACTTGCTCGTGCTCGTGGCTGTGCTCGGGCAAAGGATGATCGGGATCGATCTCCCAGAAGGCCAGCGTCAGCCGCTCGCCATGTACCATGCGCGCCCGATAGCCTTTCACTATTTCGCGTTGAGTCAGAACAGACAAGTCCACGAACGGCATGATTCCCGTTTTTTTGGTTTGCAATTTGCTTTCGACAACCAGGCCCTCCGCCCGCGCAAGGCAAGTATCGGAATTTTGGCCGGGGTGGCCCATCTTTGTGATCCCTTTAACCGACACCCAACATGAACCTCCGCATCCTCCCCCTGTGCTTGCTGCTCCTCACCTTCCTCCACACTTCGCTTGCGCAAAAAAAGTGGGAAGGTGGCGTCAGCGTCGGCCTGGCCAACTACATCGGCGACCTGGTGGACACGCCCTTCCCCCGCCCTGAAGAATCGCAGCTCACCTACGGCCTGCACGTCCGACGCCGGCTTTCGCCAAATACCGGCCTGCGCCTCCACTACCTGCGCGGCACCCTGGCCTCGGACGACTTCAACAGCAACGATCCCGCGTTCCGCGAGCGGGGATTCACGTTCAACGCCCTGCTCACGGAGGTAGCCCTCGGGCTCGACTACGAGCTGCGCGGCCACAAGCGCTTCAACCGCGAGGGCCGCATCGTGCGCAATATCTGGACGCCCTACGGCTTCGTGCAGGGCGGCCTGAGCACAGTCAGGCCCGAGACGGGCTACGGCACCGGCGATTTCCCGCCCGAGATGAAGGACCGCATCCGCGCCGACCGCGAGGCCGACTTCGCCACCACGCGCCTGGCCCTCGGCGCCGGCCTGGGCCTGCGCTTCGACCTCGACAAGCGCACCACGCTCAGCCTCGAAACGGGCCTGCGCACCTCGTTCAGCGACTACCTCGACGGCATCAGCCAGGCCGCCAACGCCGATGACTTCGACTGGTACACCTTCACGGGCGTGCACCTCAGCATCGACATCGGACCGCCCGACTTCGATGCCGACGGCGTGCCCGACCGCAAGGACGAATGCCCGCAGACGCGCGGCCCCGCCGAGCTGAACGGCTGCCCCGACAGCGATGGCGACGGCATCGCCAACATCCACGATCCGTGCCCGCGCCAGCCCGGCCTGCCCGAGCATCGCGGCTGCCCCGACACCGACGGCGATGGCTTCGCCGACCCCGACGACCACTGCCCCGACCTGCCCGGCACGCGCCTGCTCTTCGGCTGTCCCGACCGCGACGGCGACGAGGTGGCCGATCCCGACGACCGCTGTCCGGACACTCCCGGCCCCCACGACCTGGCAGGCTGCCCCGACACCGACGGTGACGGCCTCTCCGATGCCGACGACGCCTGCCCCGAAAAGGCAGGACCCGAAGCCAATGGCGGCTGCCCCATGGATCGCGATGGCGACGGCCTGCCCGACGGCGAGGACCTGTGTCCCGACGCGGCCGGCCCCGCCCGCCTCGATGGCTGCCCCGACACCGACGGCGACGGCATCGCCGACAATGCGGACGCCTGCCCCGACCGGCCCGGGCCGGCCAGCAACCGCGGCTGCCCCGAGCTGCAGGCCCACGAGGAAGACACGCTCACGCGCGCCATCCGCGCCATCCGCTTCCGCACCGGCAGCGCCGAGCTGCTGCCCGAGTCATACCCCATCCTCGACCAGGTGGCCGAGGTGCTGCGCCGCCATCCGGAATACCGCGTCGTCGTGCACGGCTTCACCGACAACACCGGCTCGGCAGCCGTCAACCAGCGCCTCTCCGAAGCGCGCGCCCAGACGTGCGTGCGCTACCTCGTCGGAAAAGGCATCGCGCCCGAGCGCCTCGAAGCCAAAGGCTGGGGCAAGCGCTACCCCGTGGCCACCAACGCCACCGCCGCAGGCCGACGCCTCAACCGCCGCGTCGAGTTCGAGCTGCTGCTGCCGGG
>CAYNYN010000134.1:0-5754 GCA_964401445.1 uncultured Saprospiraceae bacterium
TTGCGTCGCACGGCCTTCCACTCCTGCCATACGGCATACATCACCGGCACGGTGAACATGGTCATGAGCTGGAAGACCATACCGCCGAACGACGGGATGGCCATGGGCACCATGATATCGGCGCCCCGGCCCGTGGAGGTGAGCACGGGCAACAGGGCCAGGATGGTGGTGGCTGCCGTCATCATGGCCGGGCGCACGCGGCGCTTGCCGGCCTGCACCACCAGCTCGCGCACCTCCTGACGCGAACGCGGCGCCTTGTCGCGGAACACGTCGCGCAGGTAGGTGGCCATCAGCACGCCGTCGTCGGTGGCAATGCCGAACAGGGCAAGGAAGCCCACCCAGACGGCCACGCTCAGGTTGATGGGGTGCATCTGGAACAGCTCGCGCATATTCTTGCCGAACACCTCGAAGTCCATGAACCACGGCTGCCCATAGAGCCAGATCATGACGAAGCCGCCGGCGAAAGCCACGAACACGCCCGAGAACACCATCAGGGTGACGGGCACCGAGCGGAACTCGAAGTACAGGATGAGGAAGATGATCATGAGCGCGATGGGCACCACCACCGCCAGGCGCTTGCTGGCCCGCACCTGCTGCTCGTAGTTGCCGGCAAAGCGGTAGCTCACGCCGGCAGGCACCACCAGCGTGCCGTTGCGTATCTGCTCGTCGAGGTAGCGCTGCGCGTTGTGTACCACGTCCACCTCGGCATAGCCTGGCTCCTTGTCGAACAGCACGTAGCCCACGAGGAACGTGTCTTCACTCTTGATCGACTGGGGCCCCTGCCGGTAGGTGATGCGCGCAATCTGGCCCAGCGGTATCTGTGCGCCCTGCGGCGTGGGGATGAGGATGCGCTCGAGCGTCTCGGGATCGCTGCGCAGCTCGCGCGGGTAGCGCACGCGCACGGCATAGCGCTCGCGCCCCTCGATGGTCTCCGTCATCTTCATGCCGCCGATGGCCGCCTGGATGTAGCGCTGCACCTGGGCCATGGTCAGCCCGTAGCGCCCGATCTCCTTGCGGTCGATGTCGATCTCGAGGTAGGGCTTGCCCACGATGCGGTCGGCAAAGACGGCGGCATCCTTGACGCCCTCCACCTCGCGCAGGTGCTTTTCCAGCTCCAGGCCGAAGGCCTCGATGGTAGCCAGGTCGGGGCCGAACACCTTGATGCCCATGGGCGCCCGCATGCCCGTCTGCAGCATCACCAGGCGCGTCTCGATGGGCTGCAGCTTGGGTGCCGAGGTGACGCCCGGCAGGCGCGTGGCCTTGACGATCTCGTTCCAGATGTCGTCGGGGCTCTTGATGTGTGGACGCCAGTTGCGGTAGTACTGCCCCCTGGGGTCGGGGATGAGGTTGCCCTCGGCATCGCGCACGAAGTTGCCGTTTTCATCGACCTTGAAACGGACGCGATGGCCGGCTTCGTCCACCTCGTACTCGGGCTTGTAGAGGATGATGTTCTCATACATGGAGATGGGGGCCGGGTCGAGCGCGCTCTCCACGCGCCCCAGCTTGCCCACCACCGTCTTCACTTCGGGTATGGCCGTGACGGCCATGTCGAGCAGGCGCAGGTTCTTGAGGTTCTCCTCCATGCCCGAGTGCGGCATCGAGGTGGGCATGAGCAGGAAGGAGCCCTCGTCGAGCGCCGGCATGAACTCCTGCCCCGTCTGCCGGAAGATCTGGTAGCCGAAGAACAGCAGCGTGATGGGGAGGGCGAAGAAGGCCCACTTGTAGCGCAGGCAGGCGCGCAGAATCTGCTCGTAGTAGTGGATGATGGCGTAAAACAGCCCCAGCAGGCCGCCGATGATGACGGTGACGAAAATCCAGTTGGTGAACGTGCTGCGGCTCACGCCCAGCGGCATCCACTCGCGGCTCAGCAGCCAGGCCACCAACAGGCCATACAGGATGTTTTTTCCGACGGTGAACCAGTGGCGCTGGCGGCTGTCGCCAAAGCGGTCTTCCACCCAGGCCGTCAGCACACCCATCAGGCCGAGGATCATGATCACGGCGCCGGCCAGCTCCCAGCCCTGCCAGTACACGACCGCGCCGGCCAGGGCCAGCAGGCCATTGCTCAGGTAGCGCACCACGGGACGCCGCGCGCCGCCCCGCATCGAAAAGACGGTGTAGGCCATGGTGGGCAGCACCGTCACGGCCAGCACGATGGAGGCCAGCAGGGCAAACGTCTTGGTGAAGGCCAGCGGCTTGAACAGCTTGCCTTCGGCAGCCTCCATGGTGAACACCGGCAGAAAGCTGACGATGGTCGTCGATACGGCCGTCACCACGGCCGAAGCCACCTCGACCGTCGCGTCGAAGATGATCTCGAGCAGCGGCTTGCCCGGCGGCGCCTCCTTCATGTGTTTGACCATGCTCTCGGTGAGCACGATGCCCATATCGACCATCGTGCCAATGGCGATGGCGATGCCCGAGAGCGAGACGATGTTGGCGTCCACGCCGGCCATCTTCATCACGAAGAAGCACATCAGCACGGCCACCGGCAGCGCACTGGTCACCACCAGCGAGCTCTTCAGGTTCATCAGCATGATGATGACCACGATGATGGTCACCAGGATCTCGAGGGTGAGCGCCTCCTCGAGCGTGCCGATCGTTTCCTGGATCAGCTCGGTGCGGTCGTAGAACGGCACGATCTGCACCTGCGACACGGTGCCGTCGGCCAGCGTCTTGGTGGGCAGGCCGGGCGCGATCTCGGCAATCTTGGCCTTGACGTTCTCGATGACCTGCATGGGGTTGGAGCCGTAGCGCGCCACCACGACGCCCCCCACGGCCTCGGCACCCGACTTGTCGAGGGCACCACGGCGCGTGGCCGGCCCAATGTTGACGCGGGCAATGTCGCGCACGCGGATGGGCACGTTGTCGCGCATCACCACCACGCTCTCCTCGATGTCTTCGAGCGTCCTGATGTAGCCCAGGCCCCGGACGAAGTACTCGGCTTTGTTGATCTCGAGCGTCTGGGCACCCACTTCCTTGTTGGCATTGCGGATGGCCTGCATCACCTGGTCGAGCGTGATGCCGTAGATGCGCATGGCGTCGGGGTCGAGATCGACCTGATACTCCTTGACGTAGCCGCCGATGGACGCCACCTCCGACACGCCCTCGGCCGAGGCCAGTGCATAGCGCACGTAGAAGTCCTGGATGGTGCGCAGCTCGTGCGGGTCCCAGCCGCCGGTGGGGTTGCCGTCGGCATCGCGCCCCTCGAGGGTGTACCAGAATATCTGACCGAGGGCCGTGGCATCGGGTCCCAGCGTGGGGGTCACGCCTTCCGGCAAAAGATTGGGCGGCAGCGAATTGAGCTTCTCGAGGATGCGGCTGCGGCTCCAGTAGAAGTCCACGTCGTCCCGGAAGATGACGTAGATACTCGAGAAGCCGAACATCGAGTTGGAACGGATGCTCTTCACGCCCGGAATGCCGAGCAGGGCGGTAGTGAGCGGATAGGTGATCTGGTCTTCGACGTCCTGGGGTGAGCGACCGTCCCAGCGCGTGAACACGATCTGCTGGTTCTCGCCGATATCGGGGATGGCATCGACGGCCACCGGGTCGCGCGGCAGGAAGTCCAGCTCGTAGTCGAAAGGCGCGGTGCTCAGGCCCCAGCCGATGAACACGACCAGCAGGAGCCAGGCCACCAGGCGCTGTTCGAGAAAGAAGCGAATGATTGCGTTGAGCATGAGTTGGCTGATTTTCCCTGTGAGCAATGACGTGCTGCGGGTCTCATTTGCCGAAAGGCAAAAAGACGCGATTGCATACATGGCCCGCACTTCCCCCTTTCGGGAAAAGCAATGGGCTGAACGGGAAAATCAGCTAATCAACAGCGGAATACCTGCAGCAGGGCTGCAGCTTCGGCATGGGACGGAACGGGAAGGTCGGGTGGTCTGTATCGCTGATGACCGAAGGAGGGCAGGAAGTCGTTTGCCGAAAGGCGCAGCACGCACACCGGCTGGGGCGCCCAGGGCTTGAAGGTGGGCAACACGAGCGGTGCCGGCGACTGGACGACCTTCACCTGGTCGCTGTGCACGTACTGGCTGTCGTCGTGGCAGCAGCCGTTGTCGTTGCCGTCGTGGGTGCAGTGCGTGGCCGCGCGATGACAGGGCGGCTGCTGATCCATCTGATGATGACACGACTGCGCCGAGACGAACAGCGTGGCCTTGCGCAACTGGTTCTGGCAATAGTGGCGGTTCAGCACGACGCCCGTCGTACTGAAAAAGACCATTGCGGCCAGAAGGATATTTGCCACTCGTGCCAGCATGCGCGAATCTTCGATTGGCTGCCTTTCGGCAAAAAGAACCTCCGCAAAGCTACCAAATCTTGAAAAAGCGGGTGTTAGGGGAAAGTTATAGCGCCGGTAAACGAAGATGAATATCTCATCAAGAGGATTTGAATATTCGAGGAATCGACGGTTGAGACTCGCTGCGCTCGATGTTGATAGCCGCTTCGCGGCTTGTTGATACGCCGCCCCGAAGGTCGGGACAGGCTTTTCGCGGCGACGTTGAGATGGTCCGCTTCGCAAAAATCCGGAAAGCGCGTGCAGGTGGGATGTGCAAGGACCGATTTTACCGGTTTCACCGATTCACCCGATTTCACCAAACTCCGTGGTCCTCTGTGGGTGCTCTGTGAAACTCTGTGTAAGAAAAAACTGCGTCCACACTGCGTTTTTCTGCGTCTGAAAGCTGCGGTTTTGACAGAAGGAACCCGGAAACCCGATCAAGTCTGATTGTTCACAAAAGGCATTCAACATGAATCACCGGGACTATAAACAGGTTTTGGACCCGCATCGGAAAAGCGGCACGACGCCCTCCCCGCAGCAGCAAGGCCGGGAGAGGGCGGATCGCTCAGGTGGCGAAAGGGCTCAGAAGAACTGCTCCTGATACGGAAACTTGCGTGCCGCAGCCCGCACCAGCGCACGCATGAGCGACTCGACGCTGCTGGTCACCGAGCCCGACAGCCGGCGGTCGAAACGCCACAGCAGCTCGCCATCGGCACCGTTGTAGAGCGACAGGCGCGCCGACACCTCGTTGGTGGGCAGCCAGGTGTTGAACAGCACCGCCACCGCGGCAGCCATCGCTTCGGGCAGCGGCTTTTCCATCTGCATGTAGCCCACGATCACGGCATCCACGCCGAGCAGCCGAGCCAGCTCCTCGGGCTTCATCTTCCAGGCCGTGGCCGGATCGATGCCTTTTTCCTCGAGCAGGGCGTTGGTCTTCTGCGGGTCCTGCAGCTTCACCGTGTAGTCGCGATGTCGGTGCTGCCGCAAAAACTGGGCATAGAAGCCATCCTGCAACTGCACGCTCAGGTCGGCCTCCATCTGGGCGATCATCTCGGGCGTGACCTTGCTGCCCGTGAGGGGCGTGTAGAGGATATCCACCTCGAACGGGATCACGGCAACGACTTTGTGGCGGCGCGCCTTGCGCGGAAAAGCGTCGTCGAGGTAGGTGACGCGCCCGCAACCGGCCAGCAGCACGGCCAGTACCAGCAAGAAGGGCAGACGTTTCATGGCACCTTGGTTTTGGGGTTAAAAAATAATGGTTTCCAGAACTTTTCGCCGTTCATCCTGAAAACGAACGGACACGAGTCCGGGTTACGCGCTTTCCTTGTCATTCGGCTGACAATCTGCAGCCAAAGCAAAGCGCACTTTCCGGGCACACATGCGGTGGATATTCCATCCCACCAGCGGTTTTGTGCCTTGCATCAATAAAAACCAACCCATTTTTGCGCAGCGAGGAGTGGAGGCTCGCTACGCTCGCGACGATGGAC
>CAYNYN010000134.1:5854-9124 GCA_964401445.1 uncultured Saprospiraceae bacterium
ACGTTGTCACAGCCTGCCCCGCGTAGCGGGGGTGTTACGATATCACGCTCAACCATTTCACCAATCATACAAACCACACACCATGACCTCCGAAGTAACCTACACCGGCGATCTGCGCACCGAGGCCGTCCACCTGCGCTCGGGCAACCGCATCATCACCGACGCGCCCGTGGACAACCGCGGCAAGGGCGAAGCGTTCTCGCCCACCGACCTGGTGGCCACGGCTCTGGCCAGCTGCATGCTGACCATCATGGGCATCCGCGCCCGCGACAAGGGCTGGGCCATCGAAGGCACCCGCGCCACCGTCAACAAAATCATGGCCTCCAACCCGCGCCGCATCGCCCGCGTCGAGATCGACATCCATCTGCCTTCCGGCAAAACTTGGACCGAGGAGCAGCGCCAGACGCTGGAAGAGGCGGCACGCACCTGCCCCGTATGTCGCAGCCTCCATCCCGACCTCGAAGTGGCCGTGCAGTTTCACTGGGATTGACCAACCAGACAAGCAAGACATGGACATCTTTCTGGACAAAGCGGAGCCCGTAGTGGCCGGCCACGTGCCCTTGCCGGCATCGAAGAGCCTGTCGAACAGGGCACTCATCATCCGGGCGCTGGCGCCCGAGCCGTTCCCCATCCACCACCTGGCCGAGGCCGACGACACGCAGCGCCTGCTGCGCCTGCTCGACAGCGAAGACGAGGTGCTCGATGCCGGCCCCGCCGGCACCACCTTCCGCTTCCTCACGGCCTTGCTGGCCTTCCGGCCGGGCGTGCAGGTGCTCACCGGCACCGAGCGCATGAAGCAGCGCCCCGTGGGCGAGCTGGTCGAGGCGCTGCGCCGCCTGGGTGCACACATCGAGTACCTCGAGAAAGAAGGCTACCCGCCGCTGCGCATCGGCGAGGCCCGGCCCACCGGCCTGCGCCGCCTCGAGGTGCGCGCCGACGTCAGCAGCCAGTTCATCACGGCGCTGCTGCTGGTGGCGCCCACCCTGCCCGAAGGGCTGGAGCTCGAGCTGCAGGGCCCGCCCGTCTCGCGCTCCTACATCCGCATGACGCTGGCCCTGATGCAGCATTTCGGCGTGCCCCACCGCTGGGAGGGCCAACGCATCGCCGTGCCCCATGCCACCTACCAGCCGCGCCCCTACACCGTTGAGGGCGACTGGTCGGCGGCATCGTACTACTTCGCCATGGCTGCGCTGAGCCGCCAGGCCGAGCTGGAGATCGACCACCTGCATGCCGACAGCGTGCAGGGCGACAGCGTCGTAGCCGAGCTGGCCCGCCATTTTGGCGTCAGCCACGCGTTTACGGACAAGGGCGTCGTGCTGCGCAAACCGCAAAACGCGCGGACGGATCCCTTCTTCGAGTACGACTTCATCGACTGCCCCGACATCGCCCAGACGCTGGCCGTGATGTGCGCGGGAGCGGGGGTGCAGGGCATGTTTACAGGCCTGCAGACGCTGCAGATCAAGGAAACGGACCGCATCGCCGCCCTGCAGCGCGAGCTGGCCAAAGTGGGAGTGGCTTTCGCCAAACTGCCGCCGCACTTTTCCAAACAGACGGGAAAGACGTGGTACATGGTGGATGGCCAAGCCACCCTCACCGACACCCCCGTCTTCGACACCTATGAAGACCACCGCATGGCCATGGCGCTGGCTCCACTGGCCCTGCTCGGACGCATCGGCATCCGGGAGGCCGAGGTGGTGGGCAAGTCGTACCCCTCGTTCTGGCAGCACCTCGAAGCGCTGGGCTTCCGCGTCACACCCGGGGATGGGAGAGGGAGAGAGGGAGAGAAGGAGAGACGGAGTGACGGGGAGACGGAGTGAAAAGGCGTTGCGGCGTGGCGTGAGCCACTGCCGCAACGGCTTTTGCAAGGCACGCATCCCGTTTCACACGGGTATAACCGCTTCTCTCTGTCCCCTTCGGGGAAATGTTCAGCAGTTGTTCGGATCGACGAAGGGCGGACGGGTCACCGTGGCTGCGAGCTGCTTTCGGCCGGCCTCGATGTGCAGGGGCGTTTCTTTTTTGGCGAAAGCCACTTCTACGTAGCCCATGCCGATGGGCTTCTCGAGGCAGGGCGAGAGCGTGCCCGAGGTGACCTTGCCGATGGTGCGCCCCTCGGCGTCGAGGATGGGATAGTCGTGGCGCGGCACGCGGCGGTCGTCCACCACGAAACCCACGAGCTTGCGCCGGACACCCGTTTCCTTCTGCTTGCGCAGCACGTCGGCGCCGATGAAGTCGCCCTTGTTGAGCTTGGTGATCCATCCGAGGCCCGCCTCGAGGGGCGAAGTGGAGTCGTCGATGTCGTTGCCGTAGAGGCAGTAGCCCATTTCGAGGCGCAGCGTGTCGCGCGCGCCCAGACCGCAGGGCTGGATGCCATGTGCCTGGCCTGCCTCGAAGACGGCATCCCACACGGCGGCCGTGTGTTCGGCCGGCACGTACAGCTCGAAGCCACCCGAGCCGGTGTAGCCCGTGGCCGAGACCAGCACGTTGTCCACGCCGGCGAAGGTGCCTTTGCGGAAGGTGTAGTACTTCATACCGGCCAGGTCGATGTCGGTCAGCGGCTGCAGGGCCGCCGCCGCTTTGGGGCCTTGCACGGCGATCAGGCCGGTCTCGTCCGAGATGTCGATGAGGCGCACCTCGAAGCGGCGTGCATGCTCCGAGATCCAGTTCCAGTCCTTTTCGATGTTGGCGGCATTGACCACCAGCATGAAGGCCTGCTCGCCCTCGGCGCAGTGGTCTTCGGGCAGCCGATAGACGAGCAGGTCGTCCACGATGCCGCCCCGTTCGTTGGGCAGGCACGAGTACTGCGCATCGCCGATGGCCAGGCGGCTGGCATCGTTGGAGGTGACGTACTGCACCAGCTCGAGCGCCTGGCGCCCGCGGACGATGAACTCGCCCATGTGCGACACGTCGAAAGCACCTACGCCGCGGCGTACGGCCATGTGTTCTTCGCGGATGCCGGCATAGGAGATCGGCATGTTGTAGCCGGCAAAGTCGGCCATGCGCGCACCCAGCGCCACATGACGGGAAGTAAGCGGAGTCTCTTTCATCGGTTGGCTTCGTTTGGTGATGATATTGCGGGCAGCCCCGGGGGCCGAGGCAAAGATGCATTTTTATGAGAGGAAAAGTAGAGGGTTTGATGGTTGAGACTCGGCCGTTGGCCTCGATGTTGATACGCCGCTACGCGGCCCTGTTGAGACGCGCCCAAGGGCGCGATGTTGAGATGGCAACATAGCGCCGGTGAATGATGATGAATATCGCGTAAAGAGGATTTGA
>CAYNYN010000135.1:0-2720 GCA_964401445.1 uncultured Saprospiraceae bacterium
CCGCTCTCCTCACGCTTTCCCTTTCTTCAGCCGTTGGTAGTACTGCACGTACATGCGGGCATAGCTGCGCAGCTCCTGCAACTGGGCCGGCGCGGGCTCGACGTCCTTCATGCCCAGGGCCGTGACCTTGAGCCGCACGTTGGCGCGGTACCATTTGAAAAATCGGTAGAGCTGCCAGTCGGTTTCCGACTCGATGCAGGGCAGGCGAAAGAGGTAGTAGTGCATCACTTGTCGTTCGAGCTCGGGATGCCCCAGAAAGTTGAGGTCCATGCCGAGGAAGGCCATTTCGTTGAGCACGTCGAGATGGCGCAGCTTGTCGTTGAACTCGATGCAGTCGAACACCACGGGGCGGTCGAGCAGGAAGATGTTGCGGGTATGGAGGTCGCCATGGCCGTCCACCACCCAGCCCATCTGATGGCGCTCGCGCAGTCGGGTGTCGTGCTGGTCGAGCCAGCGTTTGGCGAAAGCCACACCGCGCACCACCAGCGCCACATCGACGGGATCGAGCCAGGCCTCGAGCAGCTCCTTGACCTGCAGGATGTCGGCAAAATCGGCGTAGAGCGTGCGGGCATCGGGGGCCACGGCCACGCGTTGGGCCCGTTGGTGAAAGCCGGCCAGCACCTCGGCCAGGCTGCGCAGATGGTCATCGCGCACGCGGCCCTGGCGCACCATCAGGTCCATGCGGCGGTCGGCGGCCAGCGTCTTCATCTGTACGGCATAATCGACGATCTGGCCCTCGGCGCTGCCGATGCCGGGGCCCTGAGGCCCGCGCCGCACGGGCACCACGCCAAGATAGACGTCGTGGCTGAGGCGGTTGTTGAGCACCACCTCGCGCTCGCAGAAGTGCTTGCGGCGCTCCAGCGTGGAAAAATCGAGAAAAGAAAAGCGCACGGGCTTTTTGATCTTCCAGGCAAAATCGGCGGTGACGATCACCCAGGAGATATGCGTTTCGTGCAGGGCCTTCAACGGGCTTTGTCCGGGCCAGGCCCTGCGCTCGATGAGGCTTTGGATATCCGTGTCTGTCATAGTATGCGGTTGTCGGCATCAGTGGGGGCGCGTGCCCGCCCGCTCGAGCTGCCGGCCGATGAATGCCAGCGCCTGTGGCACGAGCGCCGCCATGTCGGCCGAAGAGTCGAGCAACAGGTGTTTGCGTTCCATGGGTTCGAAGGCCTCCTTCACCTGGCGGTACACCTCGAAGTCGGCCTCGCTATACGGTCGTTTTTTCGACACGCGCTGAGCCACCACCTCTTCCGGTGCCGTGAGCAACAGCCAGACCATGGGCACGCCGAGGCTACGCGCGATCTCTTCGAAGGGTGCTCTGAGCTTGCGCTTGTAAAAGGTGGCATCCACCACCACGGGGCGCCCCGCCTGCAGGTAGTTGCGGGTAGCCCAGACGAGGGCACGATAGATGGTTTCCTTGGTGAAATCGTCGTACTGCCCGCGTTTCTGCAGGCGGTCGCGCATGATGTCGCTGTTGAGGTGCTCGGCCCCCAGCGTGGCTGCCAGCTGGCGCGCCAGCGTCGTCTTGCCCGTGCCGGGCAGCCCACCCACGAGCACGAGATAGGGACCGGAATAGCGAGGTTGCGGCGTTGGTTGCATGGAGGCGTTTTTTCGCACTGACTCAGTGAAGCAGGTCGTCGAGATTTTTGGGGAAGATGGATTCGCGGGTCTTTCCCTTCCGCTTTTTCGAAGCGGCGCGTTCCGGGGGCAGGTGTGCCTGCCGGGCCGCTTTCGCAAAATCCTTCCCCACGGCGCGCAACTGCTCGCGCAGCTCGGGCCATGCCTCGAAAAATTTCAAGGCCTTTTTCCGGCGCTTGTCCAGGCGCACCTCGAGCGCCTCGGCCAGCACGGCGTCGTCGAGGTCGTGCTTGAGCAGGGTGGTCCACGTCTGCCAGGCGTCGTGCCACTTGCCCAGCCGGTCCTGATAGTCGAGCAAGGCCCGCCGCAGCTTGCCCGGCAGCTTCACCTCGGGGGCAGCCACATGGAGCGCCTCCAGCTGGTATATCAGCGTCTTCAGATCGCGGCGCGCCTCGTGCCAGGCCTTTTCGTCCTGGCTGTGCACCTGATACCAGCCGTGCAGGCGCTGCAGGCGCGCGTCCCAGTAGTGGTCCAGGCGGTGGCTCAAGGCCTCGGGCTCGGCATGGAGCCACCGGCTACGGGCTGCAGCACATGCCTCGCGCAGCGGCACCACGTTGAACGCCTCGGCCATGGCCTGCAGCTGCTCACGCGCATGGGCTACTTCCCTGGCGGCGCGCTCCGACCACCGATCGTCCAGGTCGTGCTTCTGCTCGAGTTTGCGCAGCGTCTGCCGGATCAGTTGCCACTTGCGCACGCGCCCCGCCGCCTTGTACACGGGGCGCAGCGCTTCCTCCGCTTCCGCGGCCGTGTAGGCCTCGAACGCTCCGGCCGTGAGGTCGAAAAAGGCGCGCAGGCGCTTGACGGCCACGCGAAAGTCGTGCACGGTCTTTTTGCCCGCTTTCGCAAAAAGGCGGGGCAGCATCAGGTGCACATCACCTTCGAGTCGGTCCAGAAAAGCAATCAGTTGGCGGATGTCCATAGGCGTTGGCTTACACGTCTTTCGCTGAAAAATAAACAATGGCGCTCTGGTGCACAAACCCTGCGACCGTCCGACCGCAGACCATGCCCGTTGCATCCGCAGAAATAACACAATTTTTCCCGGCAGGGGCTAAAAAATGTCAGCGGTCCGAGCTGACTTTTGG
>CAYNYN010000135.1:2820-9091 GCA_964401445.1 uncultured Saprospiraceae bacterium
GCGTGACGACGTAACGCGTGACAACGTGACGCGTAACGACGTCGGTACAACTGTCCATCGTCTTTTTGCAGCAGGCTCGTCACGGGTTCCGCGCACCTACCCATCTGGCCGGGCATAAAAAAAGCGCGCTGACCCAAGGTTGGTCAGCGCGCTCGCCTGCGCAGGATGGCCATCCCGCGCGCGGCCGAATCGTTTGTTTCGAATCAATAACCCGAGTCACGGCTGCCGCTGAAGCGGCCCTTGCCATTGACGTTGGGCATGGCCATTTCGGTTTCGTCGGTAGCCACGGTGAACTCGACGCGGCGGTTCATGAAGCTGCTGCCGGTAGCGGGCACCAGTGCGTTGTTCTCACCGCCATAGCGCAGGATGAGGCGCTCGCGCGGAATGCCGAACTGGTTGACCAGGGCGTCCACTACGGCTTTGGCGCGGCGATACGACAGGATGTTGTTGTACACTTCCGAACCCGTCTTGTCGGCGTAGCCCGTCACCACGATGCGCAGGTCGGGGTTGGAGCGCATGACCTGAGCCACGGCAGCCAGGGCCTCGTAGTCTTCCTCGCGCACCTTGTAGCTGTCCACGTCGAAGTGTACCATGGGCAGGAACCAGTTGGCCAGGGCGCGGCTCTTGCGGCCGGCAGCATCGGTGAAGTTTTTCGACACCTCGTCGGCCACCAGCTGCTTCACCTCGTCGCGCGTGACGTAGTCGGGCACCTGAGCCACGCCGTTCTGATCGACGTTGTAGCCCGGGGGCGAGAACGGCTCCTGATCCATGTAGTCGGCGATGCCGTCGCCGTCGCTGTCGAGGGTGCGGCCCTTGGTATCCACAGGCACGTTGGGCGGCGTGTTGGGCTCTTCGTCCACGACGTCGAGCACGCCGTCGCCATCGCTGTCGGCCAGGTCAAACTTGGGGCGCTCCTTCAGCTCGCTGATGTCGTTGAGCACCACGTCGAGCGGGTTGACCCAGTAGAGCGGCTCGGCCTTCTTCTCCTTGTTGCCGATGTTGAAGTTCATGCGGATGCTGCCGTAGATGGGCATGTCGTAGTCTTCGGCATCGCGATAGCCGTCGAGCAGGTCGCCACGCGCGCCGGCACCTACGAACACGGAAGTCTTCAGGTCGGCACCCACGTTGAAGCGATCGGTGATGCGCACCGAAGCGCCGGCACCCGCCTCGATGTGGTACATGGGGCGATAATCCACGGTGATGGCCTTGCCCGTCACATCGCTGACCTTGAAGGTGTTGGCACCTGCACCGAAGTAGATGTACAGGTTGGAGCGGCGATTCGACACGCCGTTCCACTTCAGGTTGTTGACCGACATGAGCAGCTGCAGGGCACCCGACATGTAGTTGGTGGTATGCGAGCCGTCGTTGTCGCTACCCTGGTAGGTGCCGTACAGCCCGTCGAAGCGCAGCGAGAACACGTAGTCGAGTGCACGACGCACGTGGAAGCCACCGCCGATCGACGGGGTAAACTGGATATCGGTAAAGCCGAGCATCGGGCCGGCATGAATGCCTACTTCCCACATATCGGGAGGCGTGGCCACATAGCCACCGCTGCTGGCAGGAGTGGTTGCCGCATCCTGCGCGATAAGGGACATGCTCCCCACTATCATCAACAGGCAAGCAACACTTGCGCGCAAAAGGTTGAGCGTGGTCATAGGGATAACGATTTTTGAGATTGGGAATATGATTTGTTGGTACCGTAAAAGCTTTTCAAAGACCAATCAAAGCGAATCAGTTTTTATTTGTCTGGCAAATATACGTCAGTCGAAAGGTTAAGTTACGCACTCATCCGGGCATTTTCCCACAAAAATCACGCTCTTAACACAGCAAATATTAATCCATTTTTTAATCAAACCCGGGCGAATGTCCCTTCTGCCATCAATTTTTCCAGTGCGATGTGGAGGGCACGCGTTGCTACCTCCACGGGCGAGGGGCTGAGCTGGTGCACCTCGGCAAGGGCCTTGCGGATGGTCAGCGACACGTCGCCGAAGATGGCCTTGTCGGTGATGGGCACATCGGGCTGCATGAGGTAGGCAAAGACGCGCGCCATGCCGCAGTTGGCGATGAAGTCGGGAATGATGCCCACCCGCTTGTCGGCCTCCATGGCCGTGGGGCCAAAGAACACCTCGTCGTCGGTGAAGGGTACGTTGGCGCCGCAGGAGATGACCTCCAGCCCGGCATCGATGAGTTGGCCCACCTGCTCGGGGGTCACGATCTTGGATGCCGCACCCGGAATGAAGATGTCGGCGCCGCGCTCCCAGATGAGGCGGTTCATCTCATCGAAGGGGATGAGCGCATCGCTCTTCAGCTTGTTGCCGTCCTTGTCGAGGAAGAAGCGGGTCACTTCATCGAGGGTGAACCCTTCGTCCTTCCACACGCCACCCACGCGGTCGATGATGCCGCGGATGCGCACGCCCTGACGCGCCAGGTAGTAGCCTGCTGCCGAGGCCACATTGCCCCAGCCCTGGATGATGGCCGTTTTGCCGTCGAGGGTGGTGCCGCGAAACAGGTCGTAGTAGTGGCGCACCGACTCGGCCACGCCGTAGCCGGTGATGAGGTCGGCCACGGCAAACTTGCGACGCGTGGGCGGCACGAACATCGGGTCTTCCACCACCTTGGCGCAGCCATGGCGCAGCTGGCCCAGGATTTTGATCTTTTCACCATCGTTGGGATGCAGGTGGCCGTTGACGATGCCTTCCTGGGGGTGCCACAGGCCCAGCTCCTCGGTCAGCGGAATGACGTCCTTGAGCTCGTCCACGTTGAGGTCGCCCCCCGTGCCGTAGTAGTATTTCAGGATGGGCAGGGCCGCCTTGTACCACCGGCGCAGCACGTCCATGCGTCGGGGGTCGTTGGGATCGAAATCGATGCCCGACTTGGCGCCGCCGATGGGCGGGCCGGCCACCGAAAACTTGATCTCCATGACCTTGGCCAGCGAGATGACTTCCTCGCGGGTCAGGCCCTTGCGCATGCGCGTGCCGCCGCCGGCAGCGCCGTTGCGCAGCGAGTTGATCACGATCCAGCCACGGGCCTCCGTCTCCGAGTCGTGCCATTCGAACACGATCTCGGGCGTCTTTTTGCGATAAGCGTCGAGTAACTCCAGCATGAGGTTGTTATTTGGTTTGGCGAAAAAAAAACGATCGTGGAGCGGGCGCGGTCATGCCGCGGCGTCACTGCTCGAAGGCTTCCAGCCTGGTCTGGGCCTCCTCCCAGACTTCCATGGCCTCGTCGAGCTGGCGTTTGAGCGCGCCGTAGTGCTTGAGCTGTTCTTCGTGATCGGGGCGTTCGTAAAAATCGGCTTCCGCCATCCGGGCCTCCATGTTCGCTATTTCCTCCTCCAGCTTTTCGATCTTCTTTTCCACGTTGCGCACCGTGCGCATGAGCTTCTTGCGCTGCTCGTACCAGTCGGCCCCGCGCTCCGTGCGCTCGGCAGGCGCCTTCTTTTCTCCCGACACGGTCGCGCCGCCATGCCCCTGCTCCACGGCGCGCATGTCGTCGAGCTGGCGCTTCTCCAGGAAGTAGTTCACGTCGCCCAGGTACTCGTGCAGTTGATGGTCGCGAAACTCGATGGTGCGCTCGGTGAGGCCGGCCAGGAAATCGCGGTCGTGCGACACGACGATCAGGGCGCCATCGTACTGGAGCAGGGCCTCCTTGAGCACCTCCTTGGCGGGGATGTCGAGGTGGTTGGTGGGCTCGTCGAGCACCAGCAGGTTGAAGGGCTTGAGCAGCAGGCAGGCCAGGGCCAGCCGCGCCCGCTCGCCACCCGACAACACGCGCACCTTCTTGTCCACCTCCTCGCCGCTGAACATGAACGAGCCGAGGATGGTGCGCACGCGCGGCCGCAGCTCGGGCGGCGCCTGACGCTCCATCGTTTCGAGCACGGTCTCGTCGGCGTCGAGCACCTCGCTCTGGTTCTGGGCGTAGTAGCCTATCTGCACGTTGTGCCCCAGCACCACCTCGCCATCGGTGGGGGCCAGCTCGCCCACGATGATGCGCGCCAAGGTGGTCTTGCCCTGGCCGTTCTGACCCACGAAAGCCACGCGCTGGCCGCGCTCGATGCGGAAGTCGACCCCGTCGAGCACGCGCTTGTCGCCGTAGTACTTCTTCAGGTTTTTGGCTTCGGCCACCACCTGACCTGCCCGTGGTGCGGGCGGGAAGCGCAGCTTCATCACGCGGTCGTCGGTTTCGTCCATCTCGATGCGCTCCATCTTGTCGAGTTGCTTTTGCATCGACTGGGCCATGCGCGTCTTGGTGGCCTTGGCCATGAAGCGGTTGATGGTGCGCTCGCGCTGGGCGATGAGGCGCTGCTGGTTCTCATAGGCCGCCTGCAGCTTCTCGCGGCGCTCTGCGCGCAGCTCGAGGTATTTGCTGTAGGGCGCCTTGTAGTCGTACACCTTGCCCAGCTCGATCTCGATGGTGCGGTTGGTGACGTGGTCGAGGAACTGCTTGTCGTGCGAGATGACGACGATCGCTCCCGGGTAGTTTTTCAAAAAATCTTCGAGCCAGATGATGGCTTCGATATCGAGGTGGTTGGTCGGCTCGTCGAGCAGCAGGTACTCGGGCCGGCTCAGCAGGATACGCGCCAGCTCGACGCGCATCTGCCAGCCCCCCGAGAAGGTGCGCACGGGCCGCTGCAGCTCGTCCTGGCGGAAGCCCAGGCCACAGAGCACCCGCACGGCCTCGCCTTCCATCTGGCCATGCCCCAGCACGCCCAGCCGCTCGGTCAGATGGGCCACGCGGTCGAGCAGGGCATGATAGGCCTCCGACTCGTAGTCGGTGCGGCGGGCGATCTCTTCGTTGAGGCGGTCGAGCTCGGCTTCCAGCTCCTGCACCTCGGCAAAAGCCTTGAGTGCCTCTTCCATCACGGTGGCGTTGGGGTCGAGGTGCAGGTCCTGCGTCAGCAGGGCCACGCGCACGTCGTTGGGCCAGTGCACCTGCCCTTCGTCGGGGGTGCGCTGGCGCGCCAGCACGTGCAGGAGCGTGGACTTGCCGGCGCCGTTGCGCCCCACCAGGCCCACCTTGTCCTGCTTGTCGATGATGAAAGAGACATTGTCGAACAGCACCCGCTCGCCATAGCGGATGGATATGTTGGTCGCCGAGATCATAAGCGCATCACGTCTTTTGAGCCGCCAAAGTTACGCCGAGAAAACGGGGCGTGCACTACACGCGGGCATGGCGCCGCATCATGCGTTCCCAGTAGGTGGGATAGGACGGCCGGATGGGCGACTCGATGATGAAGATCCGCGCTCCCCGCTCCGTGGCGAACGCCACGGGTGCCTCCGATTCGATGATCAGGAAGTCGTCGGTGTGGCACGGTCGGCCCGCCACCTTGCCTTCGCCTTCGATGACGTAGCACGACCACATCTTGCCTTCCGGCAAAAGCGGCTCGGTGGCCGAACGGGGCGGCATGCGCCATTCGAAGATGCGGATGCCTTCTGCCTGAAGGTGAAAGGGCGAGCCCTCGCCAACCCACGTCTTCACCTCGATGCCGTCCTGCTCGCTGCGCGGAAACACCTCATCGGGATAGTCGTCGTACGAAGCCGGTTGGCCGAGCGTCTTGCTCAGGTCGGGATCCACCCAGATCTGGAACATGACGGCGCCCCTGGCCATGAACTCGGCATGGCTGATACCGCTGCCGGCGCGGATGATCTGGGCATCGCCGGCTGCCAGTGGCTTCCATTCGTTGAGCTTGGTGTCGAAATGCCGGATGCGGCCCTCGAGCACGAAAGACATGATCTCGAACCCTTGGTGAGGATGCAACCCGATGGTGCTGTCCACCACCGCCACGGCACGGGCCCAGTAAAAAAGATTGGAGTACGGGCGCACTTCGCCACCGTCCTGCGGGAAGCCGATCGGCTTGTTCTCGACGATTTCGCCGCCATTGAAGGCGCCTTGGGCCTGCCTGGCCCGGGGCACGATGTTGATTTTCATGATGCAAATGGTTTGAGGATGCAACCCTTGGCGTGCTTGTACGGTTCGATAGGGGAGCAAAACAACGCCGCCGGACCGCGACATGAGCGATTTGTGTATAATTTTTTGTCTGGGTTGTTTCGCAAAAAATTCATGCGGCGTATATTTGCAGCCGCTTCGGAAAGCGAGGCCATTTTGCCACCCTAGCTCAGCTGGTAGAGCGACGCACTCGTAATGCGTAGGTCGGGGGTTCGAGTCCCCTGGGTGGCTCCATCAATTTTTCAGGTTCGGGGTGTAGCTCAGCCCGGTTAGAGCGCTACGTTCGGGACGTAGAGGCCGGAGGTTCGAATCCTCTCACCCCGAC
>CAYNYN010000136.1:0-9073 GCA_964401445.1 uncultured Saprospiraceae bacterium
TCGGTTCCTCGTTTCTTCAAATCCTCTCTTTGTAAATGCCCGGGAATACCCATTCGACCCTGTGACATCGGTTTTTTCCAAACCACTTTGTTTTAGGGTATATTACCTTTCGGTAAAAAACTCATGGCACGCATTACGGCGATCGAACGGCAGAAAGCCATCTACGTGGGCGGGCTGGGCGGCAGGCGGCCCGTGGTGCCGGCCCATCCGGACCGGCTGGCAGCGCAGGCGCGCAAATGCATGAGTGCGGAGGCGTGGGCTTACGTGGCCGGCGGGGCCGGTCTCGAGCAAACCATAGAGACCAACCGGCAGGCCTTTGCCCAGTGGCGCATCATCCCGCGCATGTTGCGCGACGTGTCGGAGCGCGATACCACCGTCGAGCTGTTTGGCCGCCAGTTGCCTGCGCCCATGCTGCTGGCGCCCATCGGCGTGCTGGAGCTGGCACATCGCGAGGCCGACCTGGCCGTGGCGCGCGCCGCCGCCCGACTGGGCATCCCCATGATTTTCAGCAACCAGGCTTCGGTACCCATGGAGGCGTGTGCGCACGCCATGGGAGATGGACCGCGCTGGTTTCAGCTCTACTGGAGCAAGTCGGACGAGCTGGTGGCATCGTTCGTGCAGCGCGCCGAGCGCTGCGGCTGCGAGGCCATCGTCGTGACGCTCGACACCACCATGCTGGGCTGGCGCCTGCGCGACATCGACCTGGCCTACCTGCCCTTCCTCGAAGGGCTGGGCATCGCGCAGTACACTTCCGATCCGGTGTTTCGGCAGCTCATCGAGTCGCCGCCACCGGCAGACGGGCTGGAGCTGAAGCCGCCCCGCAACCTGACCACCATCCGCAAGGTGCTGCGGCTCATGCGCCGCTATCCGGGCGGCTTCTGGCACAATCTGCGGTCGGGCCGGCCGCTCAGGGCCGTGCGCACCTTCATCCAGACCTATTCGCGGCCCTCGCTCACCTGGGACGACCTGGCGCGCCTGCGCGGCATGACGCGCCTGCCCATCGTGCTGAAGGGCATCCTGCATTCCGGCGATGCGCGCAAGGCGGTGGAGTGCGGCGTGGACGGCATCATCGTGTCGAACCATGGCGGCCGGCAGGTGGACGGGGCGCTGGCCTCGCTGGAGGCCCTGCCAGCCGTGGTGCAGGCCGTCGAGGGGCGCATCCCCGTGCTGCTCGACAGCGGCATCCGTACCGGCGCGGACATCTACAAGGCGCTGGCGCTGGGTGCCACCGCCGTGCTCATCGGCCGGCCGTACGTCTATGGGCTGGCCATCGCCGGCGAGCAAGGTGTGGCCGAAGTGCTGCGCAACTTCATGGCCGACTTCGAGCTGACGATGGGCCTGGCGGGCTGCCGCAACGTCAGGGAGATCCGCCAGGAAAGGCTGCTGCGCGTGTCGTAGGCGTCGGGGCCTGCTATTCCACTTCGAAGTGCACCTTCGCCTCGGCGCCCGAGGGGTCGAGCACGGTGAGCAAGTGCGGCCCCCGCTCGGGTCGGATGGCCATCTGGTGCCATTCGGTGGTGGTGCCCAGGAACTGGTCGTCGAGCATCCAGTACAGCACGTCGTTGAGGCGGGCCGACGAGGCGCGGCACACCATTTCCTGCGGGGTGCCATCGACATCGACGGGCAGGCGCACCCGCAGCCCGGGCGTGGGGTAGAGGATCGACACGGCAGCATCGGCCGGCAGGTCGGCCTCGCAGTCGGGGCGGAAAGGCGGGGGCGGGGCGTAGGCCGGATGGTGGCGGGCATACCAGGGCACGACCACGGCCGGCACGATGAACAGCGTGTCGGCGCGGGCGTCGGGTTCGCAGCGCTTGTACACCTGCCATTGCCCCGAGGGATCGAGCCAGCGCACGTGGTGGAAGCTGCATACCGGCCCTTCGAGGCCGGCCCGCGGCACCAGTACCGTATCGCGCGGGCACCAGGGGGCGGCCAGCATGCCGCTTTCGGGGCAGACGACGGCATAGTCCAGATCGTCGAGTGGTTGGGGGAACCATTCCGCTGCCGGCGGCAGCAGATCGAAGAGAGAAAACAAGAGTGGGCCGGCAGCCTGCACGCCGATGAGGCCGGCGCGCCCTTCGCCATCGGCATTGCCTACCCACACGCCGACGGTCCAGTCGGGATCCAGGCCGATGGCCCAGGCATCGCGGAAGCCCACGCTCGTGCCCGTTTTCCATGCCAGCCGCCGCGAGGAGGCAAACACCTGCCAGTTGCCGAAGGCATCGGGCCGCGTGACCCGTTGCATGGCTTCGAATGTGTGCCAGATGGCGCCCGCACCCAGCATGGGCGGCGCGTCGGTGAGGCGTTGCGGGTGGGCGGCATTTTGCGAAAGCACGAAAGGCGGATGCAGGTCGTCGGCAAAGTATCGGCCGCCGAGACTGTCGAAGTGGATCAGCGTGCGGCCCATGGTGGCATAGGCGCCGCACAGCTCCCACAGCGTCACCTCGCCGCCGCCGAGGATGAGTGACAGGCCGTAGTGGTCGGGCGGCTTGTCGAGCTGGGCGAAGCCCCATTTGCGCAAGCGCCCCAGGAAGACGGGCACCCCTGCCTGCTGCAGCAGGGCCACGGCCGGCACGTTGAGCGAGCGCGACAGCGCCTCGTCGGCCGGCACCAGGCCGTCGTAGTCGCGGTGGTAGTTGCGGGGGTGGTAGCCGTTGTACCAGCTCGGCAGGTCGTACACCAGTTGGCGGGGCAGCAACTTGCCCTGATCGAGCATGAAGGCATGGAGGAGGGGCTTGAGCGTGCTGCCCGGACTGCGCGGGGCGGTCACCATGTCCACCCATTCGTCGTGTTCGGGGCCGCAGCCTGGGGCATTGCCCACCCATGCGCGCACGGCGCCGCTGTGGGTGTCGAGGACGAGGGCCGCGGCGTTGTGCACGCCGTTGCCGGCCCAGGTGCGGGCGTGTGCGGCCACGCGCTCGGCCACCCGCGTCTGCAGGTCGGCGTCGAGGGTGGTGCGAAATCTGCCGCCGCCGGGGTGCTGGCGTCGCAGCCACTCGGTGAGGTGCGGGGCCAGGTCGGGCAGGGGGGCGGGTGCTTCGGGCAGTGGCTCGGCCAGGGCCAGCTGCAGGCTCAGGCTGTCGATGGTGCCCTGTGCGCAGAGGCGTTGCAGCAGGCGGTCGCGCTTGTGCTGCAGGGCGTCGCGGCGGCGCCCGGGGTGGATGAGGGCGGGCGCATTGGGCAGCACGGCCAGCGTGGCGGCCTCGGCCCACGAGAGCCGGTCCGGGCGCTTGCCGAAATAGCGCCATGCGGCCGCCTCGAGCCCCACCACGTTGCCGCCGAAGGGGGCATGGGCCGCATACAGCCGCAGAATCTCGTCCTTCGAAGCCGACAGCTCCAGCCGCACGGCCATGAGCATCTCCCACAGCTTGCGGCCGAAGGTGCGGGCGCCCGGCCCGCCAGCCATGCGCATCACCTGCATCGTCAGGGTGCTGCCACCGCTGACGACCGTGCCGGCGCGCAGGTTTTGCCGAAAGGCGCGCAGCAAGGCCAGGGGGTCGATGCCGGGATGGTAGCGGAAGCGCTTGTCTTCGAAGGCGATCAGCGCTTCCGCAAAACGCCGGGGCACCGAGTCGGGCACGGGAAAACGCCACTGCCCGTCGGCTGCAATGCGCGCACCCAACAGCTGGCCACGATGGTCTTCCACCACCACCGAATAGCTCGTGTCGAAGAGCGGATCGGGAAAGGCAAACCACCATGCCGCCGCAGCCAGCGCAAGGCCTGCGAGCAGCCAGCGGTGCCGGCGACGCATTTTGCGAAAGCGCTCGATCATGGACGTTAAGGTAGCGGAAAGCCCCCTAATCGAGGTGGAAGGGGAATGTTGAACCGGTCAAAAAATCGCGAAGCTCATCCCCACGGTGGCAAAATTTGCGCCCGAAGCGAGTTGCGTGCCAAAGGCCAGGTCGAGCTGCACCAGGGGTGTGGCCAGCCACGCGATGCCCGTGTAGAGGTTGGTGCCCGCAGCGAGCCCTTCCGCGCTCGAGCCAAAGGCTTCGACGAAAGAAAAAGCCGGCCCTTCAAGGACCGGCTCTTTTTGCCGAAAGGCGGTAAGAAAGAGGGAGTTACTTCTATTGATCCTGCTGAAAGAAGGCTTTCATTTTCATCAAAAGACCTTTGCCGTCTGGCTGGAACTGCTCCAGCATTTCCGGATTCTTTTCCGTCATGACCAGGAACATGAAGTTGTCGGCCATGATCTCGTCGGGGTGGATGATGTACTGGGTGTTCTGGGTGATCTGCTGGAAAAACTCGGGGTGCTGGCGCAGGTCGATGGGCGAGGTGCCGTCTTCATTGGCCCTGACGACCACGCGTTCGCCCGCGTCGATGGCGGGAAACAGGTCGAAAGACAGGTAGCTGAAGAAGTCGGGCTTGCCCGGACTGAAGTTTTTCGATCGGGTGTAGATGAATGGCATGGCCGGCAGGGGCATGCCGTTGTCGTCCTGCAGCGTGATGTAGTAGCTGGCATCGAGGCCGTCGGGGTTGAGCAGCAGCTGCCTGGCGAGCGGCTCGGGCAGGTCGAGGGCTTTGTCGCCCCAGCTTTCGAAGCCGATCATGGCATAGAGGCTGTCGCGCTGCGGCTGGTGGTAGCGCGACCACACGTGGAAGATCTCGTGCAGCATCACGGTGTAGAGCTCTTCCTCTTCGCCGCGTGCGAGCGCATCGGCCGGGATGACGATGCATTCTTCGCGCGTGTACCAGACACCTGCGCCATAGTGGTTGCCTTTGGTCTTGACGAGGATCAGCTCGTCGGGCAGGGCCCGTGGCGAGAGGTATCGGGCGATGTCGGCCAGGGCCTGGCGCGTCACCTTTTCGATCTGTCGGGCTTCCGCTTCCGCAAAATCGGTCACGTCGGCGGCCAGGTAGGCGCGGTATTGCGGCAGGCGATCGGCGCGCGTTTCGCCCAGGCCGATGGGCTGTTTCATCTGGATGGCCATGTCGATCAGCGTGATGCGGTCGAAGAAGCCCTGCAGGTCGTCGTCGAGGATCTCGCGGGCGGCCGTGGCCGAGTCGGCAAGGGTGAGGCGCACGGGCACCTCGGCCGCTGCGTCCGATCCGGTCTGTGTGGTTTCTTCCGTACAGGCAAAGGCGCTGACCATGAGCCAGCACGCCAGGCCAAGCAGCAAAGGCATCTTTCGAAGGTTCATTTCTTTTTCGATTCTTGAGTGGGTGGATGATGGACGATAGACGATGGACGATGGACGATGGACGATGGATTCTCAGCCTGTATTCATAAAGGTGTTGTAAATCAACTTTAAACACTAAACTTTAAACTGTAAACTGTAAACTTCAAACTCACTCTGTCACGATCAGTTTCCTTGCCCGGGCCGGCCCCTCGGGGCCCCTCAGTTGCACCAGGTAGATGCCTGCCGGCAAATCCACCGTCACCTCCAGCTCGTGGCTGCCTTGCGGCAAAAAGCCCTCGAAGGGGTGCGCCACCACCTTGCCCGTCAGGTCGGTGAGGGTGATTGCGGTCTGTCCGCCTTTCGGCAAATCGAACCCGATGCGGAAGGGCCCATCCGTGGGGTTGGGCAGTACGACGGTGCGGTACGGGTCGCGGAACACCTCGCGCACGGCGGTGAAGCCGTCGGGCGTGGCCACGGGCTGGTCGGTGTAGAGGCGGTATTCGCCCGGCTGGAAGCCGAGCGGCGCGTTGGGGTCGTCCACCTCGAGGGTGGTGCCCGAGAAATACTCGTACCAGGTGCCGGCATGCGGGAAAGCGGGGTTGATGTTGGCGCCCGTCACGGCGAAATTGCCCAGCACCACGACCTCCATGTCGGGGTGGTGCAGCCAGATGCGTTTCTGATAGCCGGTCACGTCCATGTCGAAGTCGGCCGTTTCGAGGGCCGGCTGCGCCTTTTTCAGCTCGATGAGGGCGCGGGTCACCTGGTAGAGGCGCCAGCGCAGCGGGTGGTTGCGGTAGTCCCAGCGGATGGGTTTGGGCGCCAGCCGGCAGTCGTCGCTCACCGTGCCGTTGGGGCAGTGGTTGATGGAGTAGTCGTAGCCCAGTTCGCCGAACTGCCACAGCATCTTGGGGCCGGGCACGGTGTAGAAGAAGGTGGCCGCCAGCTCGACGCGCTGCAGCGCCGTGGGCAGTTGTTTCACCTGATAGCTGCCCGAGCCATTGCCCCAGTTGAGGTTTTTGTACATCATGCGCTCCTCGTCGTGGCTCTCCATGTAGGCCACCACGTGGGGCTGGTCCATGCCGTGAAACTGGTAGCTCGTCGCGCGCAGGTCGGAGGCGTAGCCCATGCTGGCCTCGAGGTACTGGTGGTTCATGTTGCCCCAGACCATCATGCCGTAGTCCGACAGCACTTTCTCTTCGTTCCAGTCGGCAAAGTGTTCGAGGATGACGTAGGCTTCCGGGTTGGTTTGCCAGATGGTGTCGGCGTAGGCCTCGAGGATGGCGATGCGCGAGGCGTCGTAGGCCGACCAGGCGCCCACGTCGGTGTTGAATTTTTGCGTGAAGCCCTTCGACAGGTCGAAGCGGAAGCCGTCGACATGGTATTCTTCGAGCCAGTAGCGCAGCGTGCGCCCCACGTACCGCTTGGTGGCGGCGCTCTCGTGGTTGAAGTCATAGCCCACGTTGAAGGGGTGGCGCGGCACGGGGTTGAACCACGGGTTGTCGTCGGCAGGGCGGTTCTGGGCGGCGTCCCAGTACAGCTGCACGAGCGGGCTCTGGCCGAAGGCGTGGTTATAGACCACGTCGAGGATGACGGCCATGCCGCGGGCGTGGCACTCGTCCACCAGCATCTTGAAGGCCTGCGGCGTGCCGTAGTACTTGTCGAGTGCCATGTGGAAGCTGGGGTTGTAGCCCCACGAGATGTTGCCCTCGAACTCGCTCACGGGCATCAGCTCGATGGCATTGACGCCGAGGCGCTGCAGATAGTCGAGCGTGTCGCGCAGCGTCTGGAAGTCGTGCCGGCTCAGGAAGTCGCGCAGCAGCAGCTCGTACACCACCAGGTCGCTCTTCGACGGGCGCGCGTAGTCGTCGTGCTGCCAGTCGTAGGCCGGCGGTTCGGTGTACACCAGGCTGACGATGCCCGAGGCGCCGTCGGGGTAGGGAGGCAGGCCCGGCCAGGTGACCGAAGGCACCCAGCTGTCGTTCCAGGGGTCGAGCACCAGCGTGCTGTACGGGTCGGCGATGCGTATCTGGCCATCGACGAGGTATTGGAAGGTGACGGGTTCGCCTTGCGGCAAATCGTCGATCTGGATCCACCAGGTAGCGCCGTCGGTGGCCTGCCGCAGCTGGTAGGCGGCATCCACCTGCCAGTTGGAGAAGCTGCCGATGGCAAAGACGTGTTGCTTGCCGGGCGCGTAGAGGCGCAGCAGGATGGAGGTGGGGCTCAGGACGTTGATGCCGTCTTCGGTGCCGGCGGGCGGGTCCATGGGGGCGAGGGCGGCGGCCACCACCAGGCGCAGCGTGTCGGATGCCGTTTCGGTGTCGGTGGCAGCCGTGAAGACGAGCTCGTGATTGCCGCCCTGGTCGAAGCTCAGCGTGGTGAGCAGCTCCTTGCCGCTGCCCTGTGCGATGACGGCGCCATTGTCGGTCAGGGTGAGGGTGGCATCCTTGCTGGCTGCCCCGCGAAAGTTGATGGTTTCGCCCTGCGCCAGGATGAGGTTGTCGCTGCCCGGCGAGACGATGGCCACGAGCAGCTCGGAGGTGGCCGAATAGACGGGCGTGAAGATGTCGGAGCCGTCGGCTTCGCGGCCCACGATGCTGCCGTCGGCATTGCGGAACACGAAGGCCATGGCCTGCACCACCTCGTTGGGGTCGGTGATGCCGTAGAACTCGTTGATGTTGAACTCGATCTTGTAGATGTCGTTGCCCAGCGGCGTCATGGCGCGTTCGGGATCGGGCACGCCCCAGTTGCCCTGCACGTGCCGCCAGTCGTTGGGCGAAGAGCTGTAGTTGGTGATCACGCCCGTGTGGGCATAGATGGTGCCGGTATAGCCGGCCAGGGCGCCGTTGCCTTTCGTGGCGTCGTAGTACACCACCACGTCGTCGGTCTGTGAGGGAAAGACCGGATCGGTCCAGACGACCTGCGCCGTGCCGGGCAGGGTGGCTGCCGCCAAAAAGCACAACAAGGGAAGCATTTGGCGAAAGCCGGAGAAAAAGTGCATCGATGAGCGTTTCGTCATGGCAACTTCGGGTTGGTTGATTTGTTGTTTTCTGTGAATTCCTGCGATGGCAGGCAGCGCCCAAATTACGGGCATTTTTGGGAGTGGACGGGGCATCGTTTGCCGAAAGGCACAAAGGGGCATCCCCGAAAGGATGCACGGCGTGCCGCGCCACTTGCACACATCGAAAAAATGGCATTATTTAATCGCGAAAAAGTTATCCCCAACCATGGATCAAAAGTCGATGACCGGAAGAAAAGTAAAAACGGGTGATGTACTGGTTGCCGAACCGTTCATGATGGATCCGAACTTCAGGCGTACCACCGTGCTCGTCGTGGAGCACAACGAGGAGGGGAGCCTGGGCTACGTGATGAACCGCCCTCTGCCGGGGGTGCGCGTGGACGGCCTGGTCAAGGATTTTCCCGAATTCGATTCGGAGGTGCTGTATGGCGGTCCCGTGCAGCAGGACACCCTGCATTACCTGCACAACGTGGGCGACCTGCTCGAGGGCAGCCGCAAGGTAGCGCCCGGCGTATGGTGGGGCGGCGACTTCGAAAAGCTGAAGGTGCTCATCGAAGCCGAGCTCATCAAACCCGACAACATCCGCTTTTTCGTGGGCTATGCCGGCTGGGGGCCGGGGCAGCTCGAAGAGGAATTGGCATACGGCTCGTGGGTGCTGGCCGACATGGACGCCAACTACATGTTCCGGATGCGGCCCCGCGGCCTGTGGCGACGCATCTTGCAGGACAAGGGCGGCAACTACAGCGTCATCGCCCAGATGCCGCCCAGCGCCGTGTGGAACTGACCGGCCGGCCAAGCTGCCCAAACGGAAAACAACGGGCGAAGGACACGCACAGTCCTTCGCCCGTTTTTTTACCGCCCCGGTGGTGCATGTTGCATCCGCAAGGGGCGGGTAAATCGTCTATCGTCCATAGTCCATCGTCACGAGCACAGCGAGTCT
>CAYNYN010000137.1:0-2509 GCA_964401445.1 uncultured Saprospiraceae bacterium
CCCCAAACCGCTCATTGAACCCCGCGATGCCCTGCAGCCCGCCGGTATGCACGGCGACGACGGTGGCCCCTTTCGGGAAAAAGCCTTCCATGGCCAGCCGATACACCGCCCACATCATCTTGCCCGTGTAGATCGGATCGAGGCGGATGCCGGTGGCGCGGCGAAAGTCGTTGATGAAGTCGACGAGTTCGGGTGTCCAGCGGGCGAAGCCGCCGTGGTGGAAGTCGGTGCACAGCTGCCAGTGTGTGCCCGGCTCGATGCCGGCAAAGCGCGCGATTTCCCGCCCGAGGAAGTCGCCCCTGAGCGCCGAGACGGCCAGGACCTGCCCCTGTGTTTTTCCCCTGATGATGCCCGCAGCCGTGGCGCCGGTGCCGGCGGCCACGACCCACCAGTCGGGACGGAGGCCCGTGGCCTCCACCTCGCGTGCGATGGCGGTGCAGCCGCGCACGGCCAGGTCGTTGCTGCCGCCTTCGGGCAGGATGCAGCATGGCCCGAAGCGCGCCTGCCATTCGGGCCAGGCGTCCGGCTTTTTGCGCAAGCGGAATTCGGATCGGGAGAGGAAGTGCAGTTGCATGCCCTGCCTTTCGGCAAATGCCAGGGTGGGGTTGAGCGGCTCGATGCGTTCGCCGCGCACGATGCCGACGGTCTCGAAGCCCAGCAGGCGGCCCGCTGCCGCCACGGCGGCGAGGTGGTTGGAATAGGCGCCACCGAAGGTGAGCAGCCGGTGGTGACCGGCGGCCACGGCCGCCTCGAGGTTGGGGGCCAGCTTGCGCCACTTGTTGCCCGAGATGTGGGGATGGAGCAGGTCGTCGCGCTTCAGCCACAGCGCGATGCCCGCCGCTTCGGTCCACGGCAGCCGCACCCGTCGCAGCGGACTCGGCGATATGGGGGGCAGCGGACGGGGCATGGGCAAGGGGTGTGGATGTGCGATGGGCACGCGCCTCAGTCGGCCGACTCGACGTTTGCCGTCACGAGCCGATCGAAGAGGTCGAGCCCTTCGCGCAGGCGCTGCAGCGTCGTCTCTTTGCCCAGCAGGGCGATCATCTCGTTGACGCCGGGGCCCTTCATGGTGCCGGCCAGCGCCAGACGCACGAAGGGCAGCACGTCGCCAAACTTGAGGTTGTGGTCGGTCAGGTACTGCTTGATGGCCTGGCCGATGGCGTCGGCCGTCCAGTCGCTGAGGTTGTCGAGCGCGGCGATGAGGCCCTCCATGGCGGGCCGGCGCCCGGGCTGCCAGCGCTTCTTGATGGCGGCCTCGTCGTACTGCCGGACGGGCACGAAGAAGTAATAGCCTTCGGTCCAGAAATCGGGCAGCAGCGTCACGCGCTCTTTCATCAGCTCGCAGAAAGCGACCAGGTAGTCCTCGTCGGGCCGGGGCCCGTGCTTTTCGATCCAGGGGCGCACGCGGCGAGCCAGCTCGCGACTGTCCATGCGCAGGATGTGCTGCTGGTTGAACCAGCGCGCCTTGTCGAAGTCGAAGCGGGCGCCGCCCTTGCTCACCTTGTCGAGCGAGAAGGCCTGGCACAGCTCGTCGAGGGTGAACACCTCCTGCTCGGTGCCGGGGTTCCAGCCCAGGAAAGCGAGGAAGTTGACGACGGCTTCGGGCAGGAAGCCGAACTCGCGGAACCCATCGAACGCGTCGTCGGGCGTGTCGCCCTTCCATGCCAGCGGAAAGACGGGGATGCCCAGCTTGATGCCGTCGCGCTTGCTGAGCTTGCCTTTGCCGTTGGGCTTGAGGATGAGGGGCAGGTGGGCAAACTCGGGCATCTGTTTCGTCCAGCCGAAAGCGCGGTACAGCAGCACGTGGTGGCCCGTGCTGGGCAGCCACTCCTCGCCGCGGATGACGTGCGTGATCTTCATCAGGTAGTCGTCCACGACGTTGGCCAGGTGATAGGTGGGCATGCCGTCGCTCTTGAGCAGCACCTTGTCGTCGAGCTCATCGCTGTGGAACTGCACTTCGCCGCGGATGCGGTCGCGGAAGGTGATCATTTCGCCGCGCGGCACCTTGAGGCGCACCACATAGGGCGCCCCCGACTCGATCAGCTGAGCCACCTCTTCGGCAGGCAGGGTGAGGCTGTTGCGCATCTCGAGGCGCACGCTGCTGTCGTACTTGAAGTTGTGGTTGCCTTGCTCCTGGGCCTGCTTGCGGCGCGCCTCCAGCTCTTCGGGGGTGTCGAAGGCATAGTAGGCATGGCCCGAGGCGATGAGCTGCTCGGCGTATTTGCGGTAGATGTGCTTGCGTTCCGACTGCCGGTAGGGGGCGTAGTCGCCGCCGGCGTGGGGCCCTTCATCGGGCTGGATGCCGGCCCAGGCCAGCGACTCGAGGATGTATTCCTCGGCGCCGGGCACGTAGCGCGTCTGGTCGGTGTCCTCGATGCGCAGGATGAAGGTGCCGCCCGTCTGGCGGGCAAAAAGGTAGTTGTACAGGGCCGTGCGCAGACCGCCGATGTGGAGCGGGCCCGTAGGACTGGGTGCAAAGCGAACGCGTGTATGTGCCATGATTCTGGTA
>CAYNYN010000137.1:2609-9047 GCA_964401445.1 uncultured Saprospiraceae bacterium
ATCGTCCATCGACTTTTCCTGACACGGGAGCAAAAAGGGCATTGTGTTTGAAAAATGGCCTTTTCAGCCAAATTTTCTTCCTGATGGAGGCAGCATTTGCAGGGGTTTGGCCGTTTTTTTGACAACTTGCTCACCCACGCACGCAAGCCAACTTCATTCAGGGTGCCCCCGTGGCGGGGGCAAAGTTATCAAAAACAGGCAGCCTGCTTTCAGGGTGCCCCCGTGGCGCAAACGATTTCGCGTACCCCAAAGAATAACGAAGCACTATGTATCTGTCCAAAATGCCCCGTTTCATCCAGGATATGTTCCCTGCCTTCCATTGGCGCGTGGATACCGACGAGCCGGTATTGTACCTGACTTTCGACGACGGCCCCGTGCCGGAGGTGACGCCCTGGGTGCTCGATACGCTGGCTGCCTTCCAGGCACGCGCTACCTTCTTTTGTGTGGGTGCCAACGTGGTGCGCTATCCCGAGCTCATCCAGCGCATCCTGTCGGAGGGGCATGCGGTGGGCAGCCACACCTTCCACCACCTGAGTGGCTGGGCTTCCGAGAACGATACCTACTTCCAGGACGTGCGCCGCTGTGCGCGCCTGCTGGGCAGCGACCTGTTTCGCCCGCCCTATGGCCGCATCAAGCCGGCCCAGGCCAAATTTCTGCAGCGCCACTACCGCATCGTCATGTGGGATGTGCTCAGCGGCGACTTCGATACGACGCGCGACGGCAACGACTGCTACCGCCAGGTGGCGCGTCATGCCGGCCCCGGCTCCATCGTGGTGTTTCACGACAGCGTGAAGGCCGAGCCTCGCTTGCGCGAAGCGCTGCCCCGCGTGCTGGAGCATTTCGCCGAAAAAGGTTATCGCTTCGAAGCGCTCACCAGCCAGGCGTTGCAAGGACAGAAGGAGGTCATGGCCCATACGGCCTGAGCGGTGCTGCCTGCTACAACCCTTTTCTTCGGGCCGGCTGGGCGTCCGCTCAGCGCGCCATCCGCTGACGCATGGCTTCGTAGAGGACGATGCCGGTGGCTACCGACACGTTGAAGGAGTCGAGCGTGCCGCGTTGGGGGATGCGGATGCGCGCGTCGGCCCGTGCCAGCACCTGCCTGCTCACCCCGTGCTGCTCTTCGCCCATCACCAGGGCCACGGGCAAAGTCAGATCTTCCTCGAACACATAATGGTCGGCCTGCAGGTCGGTAGCCAGCACGCGCACGCCTGACTCTTGCAGCAGCGTCACGGCGGCCAGCGTGCTCGTCTCGCGGCATACGGGCAGGCGCGTCAGGGCGCCTGCCGACGTCTTGATGGCGTCGGCATTGACGGGGGCTGCGTTCTTCATGGAAACGACGAGGGCGTGGGCGCCGCACAGCTCTGCCGAGCGCGCGATGGCGCCGAAGTTGCGCACGTCGGTCACGCCGTCGAGCACGACGATGAGCGGGGCTTCGCCGCGCTCGAAGATGGTGGGCAGCAGGTCTTCGAGGCGATGGTAGGGCACTGGGGCCACCCACGCCACCACGCCCTGGTGGTTGCCGCGCACCAGCTTTTGCAGGCGGGCCTGCGGCACCACCACCAGCGGGATGCGGCGCTGGCGGCACGCCAGGCGCAGCGCGCGCTCGAAATCGCCGCGCACGCCCTGCTGCAGCAACACCTTGTCGATGGCCATGCCCTGCTCCAGGGCTTCCAGCACGGGATGTCTTCCGAAAATGATGGATGGGGCTTCACTCATGCCTGCCGGTTTGCGACAAAGCTACGGCTTCAGCTTTCTTTGAAGGCTTGCATCAGCGCCTTGAAGTCGAGCCGGCCGCCGTTGGCTTTCAAAAATTCGATGATGACGATGGCCTTGTGCAGGCGCGTCTCGGAGCGCTTGTACTTGCCTACGATGTGGATGAGGCTGCGCTGCTTGCCCGGCGTGAGGCTGTGAAAGTAGCGGTTGCCCTCCTCGTCCTGGCGCAGCAGCTCGGCCAGCTCGTCGGGTACGGGCATGCCGTAGGGCGAGTCGTCTTTTTCCAGCTCGACGTGGACGCTGTCGCCAAGGGCCAGTCCCAGCTTTTTGCGCAGCTCCTTGTTGAGGTTGAGGAACCACCCGCGATCGCCAGCCGGCATCAGGGCGCAGTGCACGCGCTCGCGCCCGTTGAAGGTGGCAATCACGCGCCGGTCAGAGCCGCACACCAGGGCTTTCACGATGTCGGGCGGCACCTTGACGTGAAAGTGCCACAAGTCGGAGGCGAAGCGTTCGAGGGGTGCCGTAAATGTCCATTTGCTCATGTGTCGCCGGTTTGTTTGCGTCGGGGCGTCATTTGCCGAAAGGCGAAAATTGGACCCTCGCCCCTGCATATGTAATTTCGCAGGTCATGCTTGCCGCAAAAAACGAAGTTGGCGGGAGATCGAAGGATTTTCAACCCTACTTTTCCTCATGAGTTATAGTGAGTACGTACGATGAAGAAAATGTTGAAATTCAACCTGAAGCACTTTGCTGCACCGGCAGTGATACAACGTGGCCGGCGCTATTTCCAAGGAGGGCACGTACTTTTTGTGAAGGAGGAGGAGCCGGGCCATTGGTATGCCGAGGTAGAGGGCAGGGGCCCCGTACCCTACCTGGTGTACATCGGGCTCGATCCGAAGCAGCCCGATATTATTGAAAGCTGGGAGTGCAGTTGTCCCTATGACTGGGGAGGGATGTGCAAGCACGTGGTGGCCGCCCTGTATGCGCTGGAAGAGCATTTTGAGGAACTGTCTTCTTCCGAAACACAGGCGCCGGCCAGTGCCGCTGCAAAGCAGGGGGGCAAGAAAAAGAAAAGTAGGGGCAAAAAGGCCAAATTGCCGTGGCCTTCGGATCTGGTGGAACAGGCCAGGGGCAAATCGGGTACGGAGCTTTACTACTTGCTGCCGGAGGAGCTGCGTCTGTTGGTCGAGGTGCTGGCCATGCAGTGGACACCTGCGAATGAATCCTGGCTTTGGGATGTGTTGAAGGAAATGCCGAATAATCGGGTGATTCAGAAGCACCATCTCCGCCAGGCACTCGAGCTGCTGCAACGGCTCGGACTGGTCCGGCACAAGGCCAAAGATGAGTGGGAGGTGGTTCATGACACGGCACAGCAACTGTGCGAAGCGCTGTACCAAAAGGAAAAGGGCTTCATACAGGCGGCCACTGCCATAAGGACCTTGAAAAAAAGATGGGGTCAATACAATTGGCATTATCACAGGCCCACGCGCGAGGAGTTGTTTCAGGAAATGCGCATGGGCCGCTACCTGAACAGCACCAGAATCTTTCAGGATGCGGTGCGCATGATCCTGCGGGAGGACCCGGAGCACGGCCGCCAGGACATCCTCGAGCTGTGGTTGGGTGCGCCCTTGCAGATAGAGCGACTGACCCGATTTCCGATAGATTTCCGCACGGAACTGATGAGGCTGTGGCTTCCGGTGGTTTATGAAGAGGGGCTGGAAGCACACGAGTCGTCCGTCAGTTGGATGCTGCAGACCTTGAAAAAACACAAGGAGTTTTTCTCCAGGCACTGGCGAAGGGCAATAAATGCGGATCTGAGTTTCTTGTTCCTGTTGACGGGGCGGTTCGATTGGCTGGAGGAGATGCAGTCCGCGTGGGAGGAGCCGGCAGCCGAAGGTTTCCTGATGGTGGCGCGGTGCTGGCAGGAAGGCCTGACTGCCATGGCACCTGTTTTCAAGGAGGTGATGGGCACACCCTTTGGCAGGATGCGGCGCACCATTACCGAGTATACGGGGTTTCAACGCTACATCGGCATTCTGGCGATGTTGGCCACCGAGCGGCAAGGCAGATATGCGCAATTCGAAGAACGCGTCCACAGAATGATGGATGCGGGAATGGTCTCTTCGGGGGAGTATCCGCTGCTCGATGCCCTGCTCGGTGCAGCACAATTCTTCCTGTCGGGGAGTACGGAACTGTTGGAAGAGGCGGCGTTCAAAATCCGCTACAACATAGACACGCTGTTCCTTCAGTTGTTCCGGCATTGGTGTGGCTTGCCCGTGGATAAAGAAATCCTCGAAGAGCTGGCAGCCCATTACCAGAAAAAGAAGTTTGCGCTCTGGGAGGCCGAGGCGCGACAGTTGCTCCTCGAGCACGGTCTTGCGCCCGAGGGCCAGCAGTCCAACCCGCCCAAAGAAGCGCTCGGCATCCGGACGCTTGCCGAGCAACTGAAGCCGCGGCCGGCATGGGAGGTTTTTCTCGACCAGTTGGAAAACCTGGGCGAGGCCCTGGCGCTGGGACACAAACCCGACAACCAGAAACGCGTAGCCTGGTTCTTCGACCCCCAACGGCAAGTGCTCGAGGCCAAGATTCAGCAAGTATCGGTCCGCACGCACACTTGGACCAGGGGACGCCGCACCAAGCTGTTAGAGCTCAAATACGACCACAAAGAGCTGCTTTCACAACACGACCACCGGCTGATGTCGGTCATGTCCGACTACGTGTATTCTTTGGGCAACGAGGTCGATCTGAAAAAACATCCCGAGGTGTTGCGGGCGATGGTAGGCCATCCGCACATCTTCCTCAAAGACAACCCCGACGTCCAACTGCATTTCGATTATGCAGAGCCTTCGGTGCACGTAGTGCCCACATCGGAAGGGTACCGCTTTCAGCTCTCGCCCGAAGTGCATGGCAAAGGCATCCACCTGCAGCCCCTGTCCCGCAATCGCTATCTGGTGGTGGAAGTGCCCGAGCACCTCGAGCCGATGTTGCACTTCTTCCGGCAAAAAGACTTTGTCGTGCCACCCGAAGCGGGCGACCGCCTCAAGGGACTCCTTGCACGTCTGCGCCCGCACCTGCCCATACTCGGCGATGAGGACCTGGCCGAGCTGCCCAGGGTGCCTGCCGACAGCCGCATCCACGTCCACTTCCTTTCCACTTCGCCCTTCGAGCTGGAGCTGCTGGTGCGCCCCATGCCGGACGGGCTGTACTTGCCTGCCGGCAGAGGCGATGAGCTGGTCATCAGCTTCGTGAAGGGCGAGCGGATGGTGTGTCAACGCAACTTCAAGGAGGAGCGCAGCCACATGCGTGCCCTGAAAAATTTGCCGGCATGGAAAAAACTCGAGCGAAAGCGCAGTTCCTGGGTCGTGCCCGATCGCGAGACGCTGCTCGAGTTTCTGCTCGAGCTACGCCCCCTCGTCGAGGCGGGCAAGGTGGTGGTTGACTGGCCCGAAGACAAAAAGATACAGGTGACGCGCGAGCTGAAGCCCGACGATTTGAAGGTGCGCGTGGTCGGCACCGACTACTGGTTCAGCGTGGAAGGCCAGGTGAAGGTGGATGAGGACAAGCTGTGGCAGCTCACCGAGCTGTTCGACCAGCTCGATGCGGAAGGGCGCTTCATCGAGCTGAAGCCCGGCGAGTTCGTGGCGCTGACCGAGCAGCTGGCCCGCCAGCTCATGCGCCTCAAGGCCCTTGCGGAAAAAAAGAAAGGCGAGCTGCGCGTCAGCAAGCTGGGCGCCCTGGCACTCGAAGAGCTGGTCGAGGAGGGCGGCACGCTCGAAGTCGATGCGTCCTTCGAGCAGTCGCTCGAAAAGGCCCGTGCGGCTTTCGCCAAAAACTACAAGGTGCCCTCGTCGAAGCTGTTCACCGCCAAACTGCGCCCCTACCAGCGCGAAGGATACGTGTGGCTGCGGCGCCTGGCCGACTGGGGTGTGGGTGCCTGCCTGGCCGACGACATGGGTCTGGGCAAGACGGTGCAGGCCCTGGCGCTGATGAGCGTGCGCGCCAAGCAGGGGCCCCAGCTCGTGGTGGCGCCCGCCAGCGTGTGTCGCAACTGGCTGGCCGAGACGCGCAAGTTTGCACCCGCGCTCGAGCCCCTGCTCTTCGGTGAGGGCGACCGCGCGCAGATGATCGGGGAGGCCGGCCCGGGCCATCTGGTCATCGTGACCTACGACCTCATGGCGCGCGAGGCCGACCTGTTTGCCTCGAAGAAGTGGGCCACCATCATCCTCGACGAGGCCCAGGCCATCAAGAACTACCAGACCAACCGCTCGAAGGCCGCCATGCGCCTCGCGGGCGACTTCAGGATCATCATGACGGGTACGCCCGTGGAGAACCACCTGGGCGAGCTGTGGAACCTGTTTCACTTCATCAACCCCGGCTTGCTGGGCGATCGCGAGAGCTTCCGCCAGCGCTTCGCCCTGCCCATCGAGTCGGGCGACGAGCTGGCGCGAGAGCAGCTGAAGCGGCTGGTGCGCCCCTTCATCCTGCGGCGCCGCAAGGACGAAGTGCTCAAAGACCTTCCGGAAAAGACCGAGATCGTGCTGGATGTGCCGCTGACCAAAGAGGAGCAGACCTTCTACGAAGCCCTTCGAATCAACGCACTCAAAAAGCTGTCGGAAGGCGAAGCGTCGGAAGGGCACCAGCGCATGCAGATCCTGGCCGAGCTGACGCGCCTGCGCCTGGCGGCCTGCCACCCGCGCCTGGTCGATCCCCAGGCACCCGTACAGC
>CAYNYN010000138.1:0-2871 GCA_964401445.1 uncultured Saprospiraceae bacterium
ATGAATCGCCGGGGCTATAATTGCCCACGTTTACGAACCTTGGGAAGGTTCGCAAACGTTCGCGGCCGGTCCGAAGCCCTACCTTTTGAAAGATTTCAGAAACACTTCAGAAGAAGTACAGGAAGGCTTAGCGCCTCACCATCTAACTTTGTCTCACTGCTTCCAAAGAACCAGCAAGATGAAGACTATTCCCCATGTCCCTACGAAACTCGGATTGGTGAGTAATTACCCGACTGTGATTTGGGCAGCCCTGTTTTCAGGGCTGCTTTTTTGTCTCCCCGCCCAGGCGCAGCAGCGCGGTCAGGGCCATGGGGGCGGGCACGCCGCCGCCATCAAGCTGGCAGGCAAGGTGGTGGATGCCCTTACGGGCGAAAACCTGGCCTACACCTCGGTAGCGGTGCTGGCGCTGCCCGACTCGACGCTCGTCACGGGCACGCTGACCGACGACCACGGGGCGTTCGAGCTGGAGGTGAAGCCCGGCACCTACCTCATCCAGATCGACTTTCTGGGCTATGCCCAGCTGCTGCACGGGCCGGTGCACGTGACGCCCGACCTGCAGGTGCTCAACCTGGGCAAGCTGGAGCTGCAGGCCTCGGCACAGACGCTCGACGAGGTGGAGGTGCGCGCCGAGCGCTCGACCATGCAGATGACGCTCGACAAGCGCGTCTTCAACGTGGGCAAGGACCTGGCCAGCCAGGGCGGCAGTGCCGCCGACATCCTCGACAACGTGCCGTCGGTGCAGGTGGACGTGGAAGGCAACGTCAGCCTGCGCGGCAGCGAGAGCGTGCGCATCCTCGTCGACGGCAAGCCCTCGAGCCTCATCGGCGTGGGCGACGCCAGCGGCCTGCGCCAGATACCGGCCAACCTCATCGAGCGGGTGGAGGTGATCACCAACCCGTCGGCGCGCTACGAGGCGCAGGGCATGACGGGCATCATCAACATCGTGCTGCGCAAGGAACGCCGCAACGGCATCAACGGCTCGGTGGACCTCAACGCGGGCGTGCCCACCAACCTGGGCGCGGCCTTCAACCTCAACTTCCGCCGCAAGTACTTCAACCTCTTCGGCAGCTACGGCTACGGCCTGCGCAAGGGACCCGGCGGCGGCAGCCTGTATCAGGAGTTCTACCGCGGCGACACGACCTGGATCCTGCAGCAGGAGCGCGAGCACGAGCGCGGCGGCCTGTACCACAGCTTCCGCTTCGGGTCGGACTTCTACCTCAGCCCGCAGGACGTGCTCACCGCCTCGCTCACCGCCCGCATCAGCGACCAGGACAACCAGGCCACCGTCTGGTACAACGACTTCCTCAACACGCTGGACCAGCCCACGGGCCGCTCCATCCGCACCGACAACGAAGCCGAAGACGAACAGAACTACGACTGGTCGGTCGACTACGCGCACCAGTTTCCGCAGAAAGGCCACAAGCTGACGGCGCGCGTGTCGTACGAGTCGTCGCAGGAGGGGGAGCTGTCGGACTACCACGAGACCTTCTTCGACGGGCAGGGCGAGCCCGCCGGCACGCCCGACCTGTTCCAGCGCTCGAGCAGCGACCAGCTCAACCGGCGCTGGCTGGCCCAGGCCGACTACGTCAAGCCCATCGGCAAGGAAGGGCGCTTCGAGGCGGGCTGGCGCAGCACCTGGCGCCGCATCGCCAACGACTACCTGGTGGAGGAGCTGCGCGACGAGGACTGGGTGTCGCTCGAAGGGCTGAGCAACAATTTTCTCTACGACGAGATCATCCACGCCGCCTACGTCATGGCGGGCAACAAGAAGGGGCGCTTCTCGTACCAGCTCGGCCTGCGCTACGAGTACTCGGACGTGCGCACCGAGCTGCAGCAGACGGCCGAGGTGAACCACCGCAAGTATCCGGGCCTCTTCCCCACGGCCCACTTCACCTGGGATCTGGGCAACGACCACGCGCTGCAGCTGAGCTACAGCCGCCGCCTGCGCCGGCCCCGCTTCTACTTCCTCAACCCCTTCCTGTCGTACAGCGACGCCCGCAACTTCCACACGGGCAACCCCGACCTCGATCCCGAGTACTCGAACTCGTTCGAGCTGGGCCACATCATGTATTTGCCGAAAGGCACCATCACCTCGAGCGTGTACTACCGCCACGCCACGGGCGTCATCCAGCGCATCCGCACCATCAACGACGAGGGCATCACCATCTCGCGGCCCGAGAACCTGGCCACCGAAGACGCCTTCGGGCTGGAGCTGACGGGCAGCTACAACCCCTTCAAATGGTGGCGCAACGACATGGACTTCAACCTCTTCTACGCCAAAACCGACGGCACCAACCTGGGCGAGAGCTTCCAGGCCGAGACGGTGAGCTGGTTCACGCGCTACACCACGCGCTTCAAGTGGCAGGAGGCCGACTTCCAGATCCGCTTCAACTACCGCGCCCCGCGCAACACCACCCAGGGCCGCAGCAAGGCCATGTATCACGTGGACCTGGCCATCAGCCGCGACCTGATGAAGAAAAAGGCCACGCTCACGCTCAGCGCGCGCGACCTGTTCAACACGCGCAAGTGGCGCTATATCACCGAAGGCGACAACTTCTACTCGGAAGGCGACTTCCAGTGGCGCGCCCGCTCCATCACGCTCTCGCTCAACTACCGCATCAACCAGGACAAGCGACGCAGCCAGCGCCGTGGCGGATACAACGGCGAGGGCATGGAAGAAATGGGTTTCTGACTTCAGGTTTTGTACACGTCCCGATACGCGTACGGCGTCCTCATTCAGGGAGGGCGCCGTTGCTTTTTTGCGGAAGCAAAGGCAGATACCCAAAACAAAGCAGATGGGGAAAAAACGGGATTGAGTCCTGGGCAGAAAATGGTTGAGGGTTGAGTGTGTAGCGTTGAGATCTCGCGCAA
>CAYNYN010000138.1:2971-8988 GCA_964401445.1 uncultured Saprospiraceae bacterium
GGCGCAACGACGCAACGATACGCAACCCTTTTTGCATCTCAACATCGCAGCCGGAAGGCTGCGTCTCAACAAGGCCGCGCGAGCGGCCTATCAACACCGAGCGGTAGCGAGTCTCAACCATCAACTCCTTCCAATGCGGTATTCATCTTCATTCTCCGGCGCCATAACTCCGCCGTTGGTAGAATAAGTGTCGGCCCTTATCCGTATACACCCGGCTCAGGGATTGATTTTGCGCAAGCAAGGCCTACCTTGCGCCATCGTTTAGCAAACCGAAAAAATACCTCGCCACATGAACCGCATTCTGCTGCTTTCGCTCGTTGCGCTGGGCCTGCTGACCGGCTGCAAGACGCGCCAGGCCACGCTGAGCACCGAGCTGGAACACCGCCAGCTCGACACGCTGGTCGTGACGGCGCCCAGCCCCGAACGCGCTGAAGAACCCGAGCACTACACGCTGCCGCGCTACAACCCCTCGGCCACGCGCCGCTGGGACCTGCACCACACGCGCCTGGAGCTGGCGTTCGACTGGGAAAACGAGGCCGTGCTGGGCAAGGCCACGCTGCGCCTCAGCCCCTACTTCTACCCCACCGACCAGCTCGAGCTCGACGCCAAGGGCTTCGACATCCACCACGTGCGGCAGGTGGGCCGCACCGACGAGCTGCCCTACACCTACGACGGCCAGAAGCTGCACATCGAGCTGGGCCGCACCTGGACGCGCCACGACACGCTCGAGCTGTGGATCGACTACACGGCCCACCCCACCGCCTCGGGCGGCAGCGCGGCCATCACCTCCGACAAGGGCCTGTACTTCATCAACCCGCGCGGCGAGACGCCCGGCAAGCCCCGACAGATCTGGACGCAGGGCGAAACGGAGAGCAACTCGCGCTGGTTCCCCACCATCGACAAGCCCAACGAGCGCTGCACGCAGGAGATGATCCTCACCGTCGATACCGTCTTCGAGACGCTGTCGAACGGCGTGCTCGTCAGCAGCACCGACAACGGCGACGGCACCCGCACCGACTACTGGCGCATGGACCTGCCGCACGCCCCCTACCTGTTCATGCTCGCCATCGGCGACTTCGCCGTGGTGCGCGAAGAGTGGCGCGGCAAGCCCGTCGAGTACTACGTCGAGCATCCCTATGCGCCTTACGCCAAACAGATCTACCCCTACACGCCCGAGATGCTGAGCTTCTTCTCCGACAAGCTCGACCTGGAATATCCCTGGCCCAAGTTTTCGCAGGTGGTGGTGCGCGACTACGTGTCGGGCGCCATGGAGAACACCACGGCCGTCATCTACGGCGACTTCATCCAGGGCACCGACCGCGAGATCGCCGGCCAGGACATCAACGAGAAGATCGTGGCGCACGAGATGTTCCACCACTGGTTCGGCGACCTGGTGACCTGCGAGAGCTGGGCCAACCTCACCCTGCAGGAGGGCTTCGCCAACTACAGCGAATACCTCTGGACCGAGCACAAGCACGGCCGCGACGAGGCCGACGCCCACCTCTACAACGAGCTGCAGGGCTACCTGTCGTCGGCACGGCGCGGCGGCATCCACCCGCTCATCTACTACGGCTATGAGGACAAGGAGGACATGTTCGACGCGCACAGCTACAACAAGGGCGGCCTGGTGCTGCACATGCTGCGCACCTACGTGGGCGACGAGGCCTTCTTCGCCGCCCTGCACAAGTACCTGACCGACAATGCCTTTACGGAAGTAGAGGCCGACGAGCTGCGCCTGGCGTTCGAGGACGTCACGGGTGAGGACCTCAACTGGTTCTGGGATCAGTGGTACTTCGCTGCCGGCCATCCCGAGCTCGACATCCAGTACGACTACGATGCCGAAGCCGGCGAGGCCATCGTGACGGTCACCCAGCTGCAGGATCCCGAAAAGATGCCGGCCATCTTCGTGCTGCCCGTCGCCATCGACATCTACCTGCCGGGCGGCACGGTCCAGCGCCACAAGGTGCGCGTCGACCAGCGCCAGCAGACGTTCCGCTTCGCGGTGCAGGCCCGCCCCGAGCTGATCAACTTCGACGCCGACAAGGCGCTGCTGTGCGTCAAGACCGAGAACAAGACGGCCGAGGAGTACGCGTACCAGTACCGCCACGGCAAGCGCTGGCTCGACCGCTACGAGGCCCTCTCGGCCCTGGCGGGCAGCGACAGCGTGCTGGCCACCGAGGTGTTCCGCGCCGCCCTCGAAGACCCGGCCCCCTCGCTGCGCACCCAGGCCATCGACCTGGTGCCCAAGAACGAGGAGACGCTGGCCGTCATCGCCCGCATGGCCGCCAATGACCCCTCGATCGAGGTGCGCATGACGGCCTTCGGCGTGCTCGGGCGCTCGGGCAACCCCGCCTACGCCGAGGTGGCCAAGCAGGCCGTCGAGACGGCGCACGCCTACCGCGTCGTGGGGGCTGCCCTGCAGGCGCTGGTCGAGCTGGCGCCGCAGGAGGCCCTGGCTTACGCCAAAAAGCTGGAGTCGGAAGACAGCCCCTACATCATCGGCACCATCGGCGAGCTGTACGCCACCAGCGGCGACCCGCAGTACCTGGCCTTTTTCGAAAAGAAAATGGACCAGATCGACGGCTTCTCCATCATCAACTTCCTCGACCAGTATGCCGGTCTGGCCGGCCAGGCCGACCTGGAGACGGTGGCGCGCGTGGCGCAAAAGCTGAAGGCCATGGCCACCGATGCCAGCCTGTCGCCCTGGCGCCGCTTCGCCGCCATGCGCGGCATCAACACGCTGCACGCCTCGCTGCGCGAACGCATGCAGGCCGACACGGCCCAGGCCGAAGCACTGAAAGCCGCCGACGAGGCCCTGCTGCAGATGATGGAAGAGATCAAAGCTTCCGAAACGTCGCCCCAGCTCAAGGCGCTGTACACCAACTTCCCTGAGCCGAAGTAAACCGACTCAGTCGCAAAAAAGAATGCCGGCCCGAGCACACGCTCCGGCCGGCATTTTCATTTGGTGCGGCATGGCGATGCCCGCGTCGGGCTCAGTGCTCTTCCTCGATGATGATGATCTTGCGGATCTTCTTCTTGGGTTTGCCATGGCCGTCGTCATCGTGGTGGGCGCGATGGCGAATGACGCGGTGCTCCTCGACCTCCCTTTCCTCGAGCTCCAGCGCTTCGCCTTCGGCCAGCGTCACGTCGGCCTCCATGCGCTGTCCGTCGCGCAGCCACGCCAGGTGGACCGTGTCGCCCGCCTCGTGCGTGGCCAGGCGTTCGACCAGCTCGCGATAGTCTTTCACGGGCTGCCCGTCCAGCGCGACGATCACGTCGCCCTCGCGCAGGCCCGCCGCCTCGGCCGGGCTGCCGTCGACGACGTCGAGCACGGCCACGCCGGCTCCGGCCTCACCACCCTCGTACACCTCATCGGCATCTTCCACCTCCAGCTCGCCGACCATGACGCCCAGCATGGGGCGATCGCGGTCTTCGTCCATGTCCTCCTCGAACTCAAAGTCGATGTCGTCGTCCTCGCCCTCGTCGAGCCAGACCAGGTCGATGCCTTCGCGTTCGAGCAGCTCGCGCACCTCGTCGGGCAGCTCCTCATCGCCCTTCGTCTTGACCTTGATGATGCGCTTTTCGCCATCGACGACCTTGCGGATGACGATCACGCGCGTGCCGTCGTCCTGCCCTTCCACATCCACGGTCAGCTCGACCTCTTCGGCTTCCGGGTCTTCATCGCCTTTTTTGAGGATGATCACCCGATCGTCGTCGGTGTGCCACTTCACCTCGTCTTCGTCCGCTTCGCTGCCGCGGATGACGTGCATGCGTTTTTCGACCTCTACGGCCTCGCGTTCGGGGGCTTCCTTCGTTTTCGTCTTTTCCTGCTGTGCCTGGCCGACACCGGCCACCAGCAACAGCATGGCCATCAATCCCACTACCTTTTTCATGTGCTTCTGATTTTGGTTTTCACAAAAAAAAAAAACGGGACGCCTGCACCGAGGCGCCCCGCGTCCTTACAGTTCGTTGCGGTATTCGATTTTCCATTTGCCGGAAGGCGTACCGTGGAAGCGCTCGTAGAGCTCCACATAGCGCTGGTGCACCTCCTCGGGCATCTTCTTTCCGTTGACTTTCATCTTCTTGTCCGACAGCTCGAGCGACCACGACGCACCCGGTTCGATCAGGCCGTCCTGCACGAGCTGGTGCTCGAGCACCTCCATCCAGGTTTTGCGCTCGGCATGCCGCCGCTCGCGCTCGGCGCGGCGCAGCTCGATCTCGGCGCGACGGCGATCCACGTCGGCCTTGCGCCGGGCCATCTCCACCTCCCGTTCGATCTTTTCGTGCAGGCGATCCAGGTCTTCGTCTTCGGGCAGGGGCAGCTCCTGCTGCAGGCGTTCCATGGCGCGCTGCGTCTCCTCGAGGGCTTCCTCGATGCGCTGCCGTATCTCTTCGTCCTTGCCTTCGAACATGCGTTCCAGCTCTTCCTCCATGCGCTCCAGCTCGCGCTCGAGCCGCTCCATGCGCAGGTCCATGCGGCGTTGGCGCCGGGGCCAGGGATCGTCGTCCGCTTCCCATTCCCACTGGTCGCCCTCTTCCAGCACGATCGTATCGGTGTCGAAGTCCCAGTCGAAGACGATCATCGTATCGGGTCCGAAGTCTTCATCCACCACGATCTCGGTGCGCCGCATGTCTTTCTCCGGGAAGAAGGTGATGATGGTATCGGCATCGAGATGCAGGGGCTCGGCCATCTCCTGGCGCAGCTCCTCCACCTCGTCGCGGTACTGGTCGTACTCGTCGGGCGGCACGGGCCGGCCATCCACCATCACCTTCGTGATGGTCTCGCCTTCCATTTCGATTTCGATGGTGCGGCCGTCCTCCACCTTGACGATGTGCGTCACCTCTTTCATTTGCTTTTTGCCTTGCGGCACGGTGTCGCGCAGCACCTCGTGCGGGTGCCACGCAGGGGCGGGCACTTCGTCGCGCGACTGTGCCCAGTGGGCGCCGAGGAGCATGGCGGCTGCGAGCAGGACAATGGCTGTGGTTTTTTCCATGATGTTCGGGTTTTGCGTTGAAGGATCGATCATTCGCTGGATGCGCTGCCACAGGGCCGAGGGGCGCCCCTTCAGGCCGAGGGCCAGCGCGGGCTTGCCAGCCACGAGCGTTTCGGCCATCATCAGGGCGCGGGCGTAGCTGATGCGATCGCCCAGCAGGCGCACCACCTCGTCGTCGCAGGCGTGCTCTCGCTCGCGATCGATGAGGGCGTTGAGCCACCACACCGCCGGATGGTAGTAGAAGGCCACCTCGACCAGACTTTGCAGCAGCCTTACGGCAAAATCGGCCCGGCGGATGTGCATCAGCTCGTGCACGAGGATGGCCTCGACGGCCTCGGGCGGCAACTGGTTGACCAGCCCGACCGGCAGCAAGACGACCGGCTTGAGCCAACCAAAGGCCACCGGCGCCCGCACCTGTCGCGACTGGGCCACGAGGCACGCCCGACGCAGCCCGGCCATGCGGGCCAGCTCGGCACCGCGCCGCTGCCAGCGCGCGTCCATGGGCACGGCCTGCCGCCGCAGCCACCACAGCCAGCCCAGGCCACCCGTCAGCCGCAGGCCGAAGAAGAGGCAGCCGATCAGCCACGCCATCGCGACCAGCGGCAGCCGCGCTTCGAGCCATGGCCGCCAGTCGGACCCCGCCTCGGCGGCCGGCAGGAGCAGCTCGGGCAGGCCGGGCATGCGGCTTTCGCCAAATGCCACCTCCCCGCCAGCAGGCGCGTACTGCAGCCAGAAAGTGACGACGGCCATCGCGGGGATCAGCAGCAGCGCCCCCACGGCCAACGCATAGCGACGGGCCGCCCGGCGACGCGGCACGAGGGGCAGCACGCAGGCCAGCAGACCGGCCACCAGCGCGCCCTGCCAGAGCGAATGCACCAGCGTCCAGCCCAGGGCGCCGGCCCATTCGGTATCGAGCAGTGCGGAGAGTTCGATCGGCATGGTTCGAATGGTTTATGCGTGACGACCCCGACAAGTCGGAGCAGGCTGTGACGACGTAAGTACTATCGTCTATTGTCTATCGTC
>CAYNYN010000139.1:0-8980 GCA_964401445.1 uncultured Saprospiraceae bacterium
GCCGACTACCCCGTCTTCCATTCCGATGCGGCCACGGCCGAGGACGGCCTTTTCCGAAAGGGCTTTGCACAGGCCCTGGCCTTGTGGCTGCGCCGCATCTGGGAGCAGGATCACGTGGATTTGCCTTCCGGCAAAAGCGACCCTGCCGGCGGCCGCAGCTTCATGGCGCACCTGTACGGTCCCTGGGGCTCGGGCAAGACCTCGCTGCTGATGCTGCTGGAGCGACAGTTGGCCGATTATCCCGTACGGTACGGGGGGAAGGAGTGGCCGTGGCAGGTGGTGTGGTTTAATGCCTGGCGGCACCGGCACCTCGAACCCATCTGGTGGCCACTGTGGAACCGCATGTATCGCGGCATGCTGCACGGCCTGCGGGGGTGGGCGCGCTGGCGCTTCTGGCTGCGCGAGTGGTGGTGGCGGCTGCGCGTCAACGGCTTTTTCCGCACGCCGGTGGTGGTAGGGCTGTTGCTGCTGGCCCTTGCCGGCTTCGCCATCGTGCTGTTCAGCAGGCAGGCGCCCGCCGAGGCCTGGGCGCTGCTGTCGGAAGAGGTGGGCACGGTGCTGGCGGCCGTGGGCCTGGCCGGCTCGCTGGGCAGCGCCGCGCTCAACATGGGCCGCGCACTGGTGTCGGGCGAGGCAGCGGCTCGCTTCGTGCGCGTGGGTGCCGACCCCATGGAGCAGATACGCACACACTTCCTCGACATGGTGGAGCGCTTCGGGCGACCCGTGCTGGTGTGCCTCGACGACCTGGACCGCTGTCAGCCCGAATACGTGGTGGGCCTGCTCGAACATACGCAGACGCTCTTCTCGCATCCGTCGGTGATGTACATCGCCGCAGGCGACCGCCGCTGGCTGTACGAGTGCTTCGAAGAAGTGTATGCCCGCTTTACCGATCGCATCCGCGAGCCGGGGCGTCCTACCGGTTTCCTTTTTCTCGAAAAAATCTTCCAGATGGGCATTTCGGTGCCGGCCATGACCGACGAGCAGCGGCAGGCCTACCTCGACCTGTTGTACGGGCGCGGCCCCGGGCAGGCACCACATGCGCTCGAGGAAATGGAGCGGCAGGCGGAGGCGGAATTTGCGGAAGCGCAGACCACCGAAGAGCTGCTCGCCCGTCTGGAAGCGACGCCCGACCAGGCCGACCCCGTGCAGCAGCAGGTGCGCCGCCAGGTGGCCGTGAAGCGGCTGGCCAGTCAGGAGGTGAGCCGCAGCGTCGAGCACTTCCTGCAGCCCTTTGCGCCGCTGCTCGAGCCCAACCCGCGTGCCATCAAGCGGCTGGTGAACGCCTACAGCGTGGGGCTGGCGCTGGCCCTGCTGTCGGACGCCACGAGCCTGCGCGCGCCCGAGCGCCGCAAGCAGTTTGCGCTGTGGACCATCCTGTCGCTGCGCTGGCCCCTGCTGGCCGAGCGCCTGCGCGACGAGGCGGAGTTGCTGGATCGGTGGCGTGAAGACAAGCACCTGTCGTTGTCGGACGAGCTGCGCGCCCTGTTGGAAGACGAGGCCGTCCGGGCCGTGCTCGAAGGCAGGGCCGAAGGCGTGGAGGTGTCGCTCGACGCGGCAGCCGTGCAGCGCTTCTCGGCCCTGAGCTGAGCTGCGGGCGTGGCAGCCGGAATTGGCGGGCACACTTTGCTGTACTTTGGCCAACCACTTGCCTACCTTTGTGTTTCCATTGCCTGAAATGGCATGGGCTGCCGCCCCGCGGCACTGCCCCCACGGCTGAACCTGCGGTCCAACGGTTCGACAAACACATTTTTCAATCAACGCACCACATGACTCCACAGCACGCCACACTCGACCGCATCGTCAAAGAACGCATCCTGGTGCTCGACGGCGCCATGGGCTCGCTCATCCAGCAGTACGGCCTCGAGGAGGCCGACTATCGCGGTGCGCGCTTCGCCGACTGGCCCCGCGACGTGAAAGGCAACAACGACCTGCTCAGCATCACGCGCCCCGACATCATCGAGGAAATCCACAACCAGTACCTCGACGCCGGCGCCGACATCATCGAGACCAACACCTTCAACGCCACCCGCATCTCGCAGGCCGACTACGGCATGGAGGCGCTGGCCTACGAGCTCAACCTCGCTTCGGCACAGGTGGCGCGCCGCGCCGCCGACGCCTGGACACAGCGCACGCCCGACAAGCCGCGCTTCGTGGCCGGCGCCATCGGCCCCACCAACAAGACGCTCTCCATCTCGCCCGACGTGAACGACCCGGGCTATCGCGAGGTGACCTTCGACCAGGTGCGCGACGCCTACTACGAGCAGGTGTGCGGCCTGGTGGATGGCGGCGTGGACATCCTGCTCATCGAGACCATCTTCGACACGCTCAACGCCAAGGCGGCCATCTTCGCCATCGAGCAGGTGTTCGAGGAGCGCGGCATCCGCCTGCCCGTCATGATCTCGGGCACCATCACCGACGCCAGCGGCCGCACGCTCAGCGGCCAGACGGTCGAAGCCTTCTGGATCTCGGTGATGCATGCGCAGCCCTTCAGCGTAGGCCTCAACTGCGCCCTGGGTGCCAAAGAGATGCGCCCCCATATCGAGGCGCTTTCGCAAATAGCCGACGCCTGGATCCACGCCTACCCGAATGCGGGCCTGCCCAACGAGTTCGGCGCCTACGACCAGACGCCCGACGAGATGCGGGAGTACATCCGCGATTTTGCGCAAAGCGGCTTCGTCAATATCGTCGGGGGCTGTTGCGGCACCACGCCCGACCACATCCGCCTCATGGCCGAGGCCGTGCAGGGTTTGCCGCCAAGGCAAAAACCCGAAAACCCGCACTACACCATGCTCAGCGGGCTGGAGCCGCTCATCATCCGGCCCGAGAGCAACTTCATCAACATCGGCGAGCGCACCAACGTGACCGGCTCGCGCCGCTTTGCGCGGCTCATCCGCGAGGGCAGGTACGAGGAGGCGCTCGAGGTGGCGCGCCAGCAGGTGGAAGGCGGCGCACAGATTCTCGACGTGAACATGGACGAGGGCATGCTCGACAGCGCCGAGGCCATGAGCACCTTCCTCAAGCTGATGATGACCGAGCCCGACATCGCGCGGCTGCCCATCATGATCGACTCGTCGAAGTGGAGCGTCATCGAGGCGGGGCTGAAGTGCGTGCAGGGCAAGTGCGTCGTCAACTCCATCTCGCTCAAGGAAGGCGAAGCGCAGTTTCTGGAGCAGGCGCGTCTGGCGCGCAAATACGGCGCGGCGGTGGTGGTCATGGCCTTCGACGAGGAGGGCCAGGCCGACACCGTGGAGCGCAAGGTGGACATCTGCGTGCGGGCCTACAAGCTGCTCACCGAGAAGGTGGGCTTCCCGCCCGAAGACATCATCTTCGACCCCAACATCTTCGCCGTGGCCACGGGCATCGAGGAGCACAACAACTACGCGATCTACTTCATCGAAGCCACGCGCCAGATCAAGAAGCTGTGCCCGGGCGCCAAGGTGAGCGGCGGGGTGAGCAACCTGTCGTTCAGCTTCCGCGGCAACAACGTGGTGCGCGAGGCCATGCACTCGGCCTTCCTCTACCATGCCATCCAGGCCGGCATGGACATGGGCATCGTCAATGCCGGCATGATGGAGGTGTACGAAGACATTCCCAAGGACCTGCTCGAGCTGGTCGAAGACGTGCTCTTCAACCGGCGGCCCGATGCCACCGAGCGCCTCGTGGCCTATGCCGAGCGCGTCAAGGAACAGGGCGGCAAGAAGCGCGCGCGCGACCTGAGCTGGCGCGAGCAGCCCGTGGAGAAGCGACTGGAGTACGCCCTGATCAAGGGCATCGACGAATACATCGAGCAGGACGTCGAGGAGGCGCGCCAGAAGTACCCCTCGCCCCTGCAGGTGATCGAGGGGCCCCTCATGGATGGCATGAATGTGGTGGGAGACCTGTTCGGAAGCGGCAAGATGTTCCTGCCGCAGGTGGTCAAAAGTGCGCGCGTGATGAAGAAAGCGGTGGCCTGGCTCACACCCTACATCGAGGCGATGAAAGCGGCCGAGGGCGACACCCGCCCCAAGGGCAAGGTGCTGCTGGCCACCGTCAAGGGCGACGTGCACGACATCGGCAAGAACATCGTGGGCGTGGTGCTGGCATGCAACAACTACGAGATCATCGATCTGGGCGTCATGGTGCCTGCCGACAAGATCCTCGCTGCGGCCCGCGAACACGAGGTGGACATCATCGGCCTCAGCGGCCTCATCACGCCCTCGCTCGACGAGATGGTGCACGTGGCGCGCGAGATGGAGCGGCAGGGCTTCACGCTGCCCCTGCTCATCGGCGGGGCCACCACCAGCAAGGCACACACGGCCGTCAAGATCGCGCCCGAGTATTCGGGTCCCGTGGTGCACGTGCTCGACGCCTCGCGCAGCGTGACGGTGGTCAGCTCGCTGCTGGGCGAAGACGAGGCCGAGCGCCAGCGCTTCCTCGAGGCCAATGCCGCCGAGCTGGAGCGCGTGCGTCAGGAGCGGGCCGACCGCAAGTCGGCGCGCAGCTACCTGAGCTTCGAGCAGGCGCGCGCCAACCGCTTCCAGCCCGACTGGGCCGCCTACGAGCCGCCGGTACCGAAGCAGCCGGGCATCCACGTGTTCGACGACTATCCGCTCGACGAGCTGGCCCGCTACATCGACTGGACGCCCTTCTTCCTGAGCTGGGAGATGCGCGGCCGCTATCCGCAAATACTGGACAGCGAAAAGTACGGCCCGCAGGCGCGCCAGCTCTTCGCCGACGCGCAGGCCTTGCTCGACCGCATCATCGCCGAAAAATGGCTCACGGCCAAAGGTGTCATCGGGCTGTTCCCTGCCGCCACCGTCGATGTGGACGACGTGCTGCTCTTCGCCGACGAGGGCCGCACGCAGCCGCTGGCGCAGCTCCACTTTTTGCGGCAGCAGGTGAAGAAGACGAAGGGCTCGCCCAACCTCAGCCTGGCCGACTTCGTGGCGCCGCTCGACAGCGGCAAGGCCGACTACATGGGCGCCTTTGCCGTGACGGTGGGCCTGGGCATCGAGGAGCACGTGCGCCGCTTCGAGGCCGAACACGACGACTACCACGCCATCCTGCTCAAGGCGCTGGCCGACCGCCTGGCGGAAGCATTTGCCGAAAGGCTGCACCAGCGCGTGCGCATGGAGTTCTGGGGCTATGCACCCGATGAGAAGGTGACCAACGAAGACCTCATCGCCGAGAAGTACCGCGGCATCCGGCCGGCGCCGGGCTACCCCGCCTGCCCCGACCACACGGAGAAGGCCACGCTCTGGTCGCTGCTCGACGTGGAGCGCCACACCGGCATCCGCCTGACGGAAAACTTCGCCATGTGGCCGGCAGCCAGCGTGAGTGGCTGGTACTTCGCCCATCCCGAGTCGAAGTACTTTGCCGTGCGCGGCATCGGGCCCGACCAGGTGGCCGACTACGCCGCGCGCAAAGGCATGACGGTGGAAGAGGTGGAGCGCTGGCTGGCACCCGTGCTCAGCTACGAGCCGAAGCGCAAGGCGACGGTGTCGGGCGAGGGTTGAGACGCAGCCCATCGGCTGTGTTGCGCGTTGAAGAGGAGCACGGCGTGGCGCGAAACATCCTGCGCCCGCAAAAGGCAGTGAATTGATTCAGGTTGTCTCCAAAAAACTGAAGTAGATGAAGATACTGATGGTGTGTCTGGGTAACATTTGTCGGTCGCCCCTGGCCGAGGGCATTCTGAAGGAGAAGATCAGGGAGCACGGCCTCGACTGGGAGGTGGACTCTGCCGGTACGGGCTCGTGGCACGTGGGCGAGCTGCCCGACCCGCGCAGCATCGCCACGGCACGCCGCCACGGCATCGACATCACCGACCAGCGGGCACGCCAGTTGCGTCCCGAAGACCTCGACAGGTACGACCTCGTCCTGGCCATGGACCGCAGCAACCTGCGCGACATCCTGCGGCTGGCGCGCACCGACGAGCAGCGCCGCAAGGTGCGCCTGATCATGGAGTTCGCCGATCCCGACAACCCGCAGGACGTGCCCGACCCCTACTGGGACGACGACGGCTTCGAGGGCGTCTTCCGCATGCTCGAGCGCGCCGCCGAAGGCATCATCGCCGCGTACGGGGCGGTGGCGAAGTAGCAGAGGGGAGATTGGTGGTTGGGACGTAGCCCAAAGTCTGCGATGTGGATAGGTGAAAAAACGTTGCATTTCGTTGCGCGAGGAACCGATTCATCCGATTCCACTACACGCTGAGGCCCTCGGTGTGTGCCCTTCGTAAAGCTCTTTGGGATGTGTGGAACCGCAGTCTGAAAGCTGCGATGGTTTTGGTTTACAGACGACCGCCGGTAACAGGCGGCCGTCTGTTGCACGGAAGGATGCGTTCTTTCAATCCATGAGCACCACGTTGAATTTGTCCTGGGTGATTGTGTAAAACTGCCATGAGTCTTCTTCGGTCTGTGCGATGTGGACATTTCCTCTCATGAAGAAAAGGGAAAGTATGGCATTGGTCGGGATGTCTTCGAAGAAATCAGCAGTGATGATTGCCTCGCCCGTGTCTTCCAGCTTGATTGCCCGATGGATTTGTTCGAGCATTTGTTCTTCGTAGGGATAGGGCGATTTGTCCGTCCGATCGCCTTTCCAGAAAAGATAGAGCACCACGCCATTGGCATTCGAGGGGTCGGCATTCCACCGGATGTGCAAACCTTGCCGACTGATGCCTTTGTAGCTTCCTTCCAGTTGTACGGCATTGGTCATTTGCATATCGACCTTTTGCGGCACATACTGGTCGAATTCGACCACTGTCTGCCCGTCTCGCACGACGCGGAAAGTGTGGGTGCTCCCAAAAAGAGGGGCAATGCGTGCTGCCTTTTCGTGGTTGGGCAGGTCTTGCGGTTCGAGCACGTAGTTCCCCGTGGCGGGATCGAAGGAAAGCACGAGGTCGCCAAATGACATTCGACCGCCATCTGCGGGTGTGCCGCCAATTTGTTCCCGATATCCGCCTCTGATTTCCGCCATCTCGCCACCGCTCTGTCGGGTGGAACGGATGTACATCCATCCGTTGGTGGGGACGAAAATGTCGGCGTAGATGCCCAGGTTTTCGCGAGCCTCTTCCATGCTGGTGAAGCCGAAAACTTGCCCGGCTTGCTGGATGGCGGGAACGTCTGGTTTCTTGCAGGCGCTGAAGAGCATTATCAACAGGACAAATCCGAGATAGCTGATGTGTTTTTTCATGGTTAGAGGAGTTTGGGAGGTGAATGAATCAGTGTGCATCTTCCGGGCCACAGCCATATTCCGTAGCAAAAGGAACGACATCCCACGGAAATTGACAACTGGTCAAGTAGGCTTGATCTATCCATATATTCTCTTCCGGTGTAGTGTAGTAGGGTACTGGAAAGCCGGATACCACTGTTCGCCTTTCCAATAGGCACCATCGCCAAAGTCATTGAAGTCAAAATCTTCTTCACATTGCGATACGATCTGAAACCAAATGGTGCCCGGGTAGCGAACATCGTGTTCCCAACCAACTGCTGAAATGCCGTTTTGGATGGTGATTGCTTCCAAATGGTCGTGGTCGGTGCAATTGGTAGTACTTACTCCATACTCAAGATAGAGGTGATGATCACCGACATATGCATGGGTGACCATGTCCTCCAAATCATCCAGGTTGGCAACAGCATGATCTTCTGCAGTTAACAGATTGAGGTTATTGGTGCTGAAGGCAATACTTCCGGTAAGCTCGACAGGCGAGGCATAAATGGTTTCGAGTACAGGAGGTTCATAGCCTCCGCTTCCAAAATCCAGCCATGCTGCACTGGAAAACGCAATGATCGACAACAGGATGTAGAATAAATACGGGTTGGGATTGCTTGGAAATAAGCGGTGAGTTTTCATGCTTTACTGAGTTTTTGTGAGTTTGTCAGGAAGGAATGCGATTTGGTGCTACCAAGGCCTTGAAGCGCAATCGTATAGCAAAAAAAAAATACACATTTGACATGCAATCTTTGCATTGTCAATTACGTGACAGTTTGAAATATTGGTTCCGAAAAAAACCGCATTTTGGCGCAAGCCAAAAAACAGCCAAGTTGGAAAAAGGGATCGTAGTCAAATCGACGGGTAGCTGGTACACGGTGCGTCTGGAGGACGGCACGCGTCTGGAATGCCGCATTCGCGGCAAGTTTCGGCTGGGCAAGCTGCAGCTCACCAATCCCGTGGCCGTGGGCGACGAGGTGGCCGTGGTGCGCGAGGCCGACGGCAAGGGGCTGATCAGGGAGATCCTGCCGCGGCGCAACTACGTGGCGCGCCAGAGCCCCCGCAAGCGCACGGAGGTGCACCTGCTGGCCGCCAACGTCGATCAGGCGGTGCTCATCGTCACCATCCGCCATCCCAACCTCAAGCAGGGCTTCATCGACCGCTTCCTGCTCATGACCGAGCCGTTCGACATTCCCACCACCATCGTCTTCAACAAGGCCGACCTCTACGACGAGGGCGACATGGCCGTGTTCGAATACCTGCGCGACATTTACACTGGCATCGGCTATCAGGTGTTGCTCACCTCGGCCGTGACGAAGCAGGGCACCGACGCCTTCCGTGCGCTGCTCAAGGACCGCATGAGCCTGCTCAGCGGCCAGTCGGGCGTGGGCAAGAGCTCGCTGGTCAATGCCATACAGCCCCACCTGCACCTGCGCACGGGCGAGCTGTCGGACTACACCGGCAAGGGCAAGCACACCACCACCTTCGCCGAGATGTTCGAGCTGGACTTCGGCGGCTTCATCATCGACACGCCGGGCATCAAGACGCTCACGTTCAACTACCTCGAGCCGCTCGACGTGGCCCACAACTTCCGCGAGTTTTTTGCCCTTTCGGAAAACTGCAAGTTCGGCGGCAAGTGCCTGCACCGCGACGAGCCGGGCTGCGCCGTCAAGGAAGGGGTCGAGCTGGGCGTGGTGAGCGAGCTGCGCTACTTCAACTACCTGGCCATCCTCGACGAGATCGAGCAGCAGAAGCACTGGGAGCGGCCGAAAGTGTAGGGGGAGGATTCGAGGAT
>CAYNYN010000140.1:0-5479 GCA_964401445.1 uncultured Saprospiraceae bacterium
GCGTTGGCCGTGCCGGGATTGACGGGTGCGATCTCGTAGATCTCGCCATCGGGCATCTTGATCAGGCGCTCCTTTTCCTTCATGTTGATGACCTCGTCGTTGAAGCGGGTGTTGTTCGACACCACGTTGAGCACGCCGTCGCGGAAGCCGAAGAAGTAGTAGTAGCCGGCAGGCGATTCGAGATACACGTACAGGCGATCCTGCCCGTTGCTCGGCATCTTGAACTCGACGTAGGCCTTCACCTGGCGGTTGAACATCTCACCTTCGATGCTCACCAGCCCCAGTTTGTCTTCCGTACTGATGAAAGACTGGTAGTCGGGGTCCCACCTGAGCGGAATTTTGCTGAAAAGCAAGGTGTAGTCATTGGGTTTTTTCGGCAAATTCAGCGAGCCCCCAGCCAGGTTGGCGATGGCCTCGCGGATATCTTTGTCGTCCTGGGGGAACAGGTTGGCCAGGGCTCGCTGGTAAAAGGCGATGTCGGTGGCATACACGATGTAGTCGGTGCCAAAGGTTTCCGACTGGAAGTCGAGCAACATGAGCCGCAACAGGTTGTCGGGCAGGTGCAGGCGGATGCCCGCCATTACCTCGGCGCGGATCTCTTTCCTGCCCGTAGTGATGCCCAGTGTCGAGTCCACTATTTCTCCGCTGAACTCGGTCTCGATGGTCCCCGCTGCGTCCACGCTCACGAACTTCAGGCCCGATCCCAGCCCGATCTTGCCGCTGCCTTCCACCTTGCGGTTGCGGTCGTAGTATACGAGCATGTTGCCGGTCAGGGCGTTGCCCAGCACGCGGGCCGAGTCGCCCATGACGAAGCGCCGCAGAGACGGCTCGTAGCGGATCACGCCGGTGACGGGCAGCAGTGGCCGGTCGCGCCGGAAGTACAGGGGCATCATGATACGGGGATAGGGGTTGCCCGTTTCCTTGCTCAGGTAAAAACCCGTGGCCAGCGGCTGGCCCTCGTAGTTCTTCGGCGTGTCGAAGGGCAACACCAGGTTGTTGCGGTCTGCCTCGCAGTCGATGCTGAACCAGTGGCGGCCCGGCAAGGTCTCCGACTGCATGCGGGCAAACCCCTTGAACTTGAGCAGCGGCTTCTCGGCGCTCAGCTCGATGGTGCCGAAATACTCGAAGTGGTCGCCCATGAAGAAGCCGTCCTCGGGCTTGATCTCGGCCGAGGCGCGCGTCACGCTCGCTTTCTCGCTCATGCGGCCCGGCCCCACGCGCGTACCCACGATCTGCTCGAACCAGATCTCCTGCTCGTGGCCCGGCACGTTGTACTCGTAGAAGCCCTTGGCGCGGTACTCCTTGCGGCCGAGGATGTTGACCTCGGCGCGGTTGATGACGTGGTACTTGCTCACGGTGTCGGCCACGATGCGGGCATTGGTCAAGGTCGTCATTTTGCCGCCAGGCTGGATCTCCACCTTGCCCGAATCGGGGTAGATATAGGCGTCGGAAGCGACGATCCAGGGCACGCCGTCGATCTTGAGCAGGTTGGAGCGCAGATCGTACAGGGCCGCCTTGCCGGTGAAGCGCAGCGAGTCCTGCTCGGGGTGGATGCTCACGAAGCGGCCCAGGCGCCCCTCGGTGGCCTTGAAGGTGATGGTCTGGCCGGCCATGTCCCAGTCGAACTCGTTGAACGAGGTGGTGTACTGGTTGTAGGGCAAGGTGGTGGTGAGAAACTCGGCATTGGCCTTGAACTGGCCCAGCTGCTCGTCGAAGTCCACGTAGCCGTTGAGATTGTTCGTTTCGAGGGCGATGGCATCGGCATCGAAGGCGCGGATGCGCAGGTCGGTGGTGTCGGCTTTTGCCGAAAAGGCACCAAAGCTGAACAGGCGCGAGCGCATGCTGGCCTTGCCCCAGTCGAAGACGCCGCGCCCCTTGAGGCCGCCCGGCGTCAGGATGAGGGTGCCGTCGAGGTAGTGCGTGCCGGTGCGGTACAGCTCGAAGGGCGCCTCGTCGCTGCGCACGTACATGCTGTCGAGCCAGGGGCGCCAGTCGATCTTGACGTCGTAGCCGCGCACCTGCGGCACCTCGACCGCGCCCGTCCGGTCTTCTTCGAGGTTGAAGCGCTCGGCCGAGGCCAGCGTCTGCTCCGGCTTGAAGATGATGTCTTCCGAGTCGATCAGGGCGCCCAGGTAGGCGATGGTCCCCTTGCCGAGGAAGCCCTTGTTGCTCAGGCTGATCTCGCCCGTGTAGGTACCCTTGCCCGTGTAGGCGGGGTAGCCGGCGTCGGGCGTGCGCGTCTGGAAGCCGAGTGAGCGGTCTTCCTGCACCACCAGCGTCTCGCGAAAGTCGGGGAAGATGTAGGCCGAGACCATGGTGCCGTCGAAGGCCAGATCCTGCGGCCGCAGCTTGTCCAGGTCGTTGAGGTGGAAGGGATCGAGCTCGAAGTAGAACGAATCGCGGTCGTACACGCCGCCGAACAGGTCGGGCCAGTCGTAGTACACGTAGGCCGGCCGGTCGGTGTGCAGCGAGGGAAAGGAGGGGATGTCCTCGCGGCCCGACTTGTTGGTGGGCGCATCGATGAGGAGGGTGCCGCCGACGTGCTCGATGCGCGAGGCGATGCTCACGGCCTCGGGCTTGCCGTTGCGGTCCACCCTGCCTGTCGGCAAAAACAGATCGAGGTAGCGCACCGAGTCGAGCCGCACGTGGAAGGGGTCGTACTCGAAGTGCATGTCTTTGCCCGTGAGCACGGCGAAGCCGGCAAAGAGGCGGCCGTCGAAGTCCATGTTGCGGTTCTCGAGGAAGGTGATGCGGTTGTCGAAGGGCTTGAGGCCCACGCGCTGCCGCTTGCTGAACTCGACGTTTTCGATGCCGTTGGCCACCAGCCGGCCGTCGCAAAAGCTCATGGTGCCATTGGGCGCGCGCGTGTCCGACTGCAATCGGAACCAGTCGTGGTCCACCTCGCCCTTGTCGGCGCTGGCAAAGTGGAAGATCTTGTCCTGCAGGTACACCAGCTCGTGCTCCGTATCGTAGCGCACGAAGCCCTCGGCGGCCAGCTCGAAGAGCAGCGTGCGGATGTTGTCCACCGTGTAGTTGGGATTGAGACGCTGGGCCAGCGTGCCGGCCGGGATGACCTTTTGCCCCGTTTCGCGATAGACGGCCTGGATGAGCGCCAGCGGGTTGAAGTCGGCGATGCGCTGGATGCGCCGATACTCGACCGGGTCGAAATAGTGGATCGACTCGAAGTAGGCCGGGCGCGGCGCCTGCGCCATGGAAAGCTTCTTGGGTCCGATGATGAGCGAGTCGGTTTCGAGGTCGGCCTCCACCAGCTCCACGTCGATGCGCAGGGCGTGGTAGGTGTCGGTGAAGGGGTTGCGGTCGCTGCCGCGACGACCGCGGCGCAGCGTCAGCAGGCGCTTGTCCATCTCGTAGCGCACGTTGACCGAAGGGTGATAGATGGAGTCGGCACCGAAATAGATCGACACCTCCACCTGCTCACCCGTCAGCCGCTCCTGCTCGCGGATGACGAAGAGGCGGGCCAGCCCGCGGAAGCGCCGCACCTCGTCGTGGTTGTAGATCACCACCTCGGCCGGCATGTCGGAGGTACCCGTGCCGTAGATGGTCATGCCTTCGAGGCGCACCCCGCCGCGGAAACGGACGCCCTCGCCGAAGTTGTCGACGCCCAGGTCGTGTGCGTACGACTCGAAAGAGGGATAGAGCCCCGAGTTGTCCTTGCGTATCCGGCTCACCTTGTCGCGGAAGTAGCCCTTCACCTCCTTGCCGCTGAAGAAGCGCGGGTAATGCAGGACCACCTGATCGGCTTCATAGAGCGCCTTGGTCACATCGACCTGGTAGTCGGCCAGGGTGACGTACAGCTCGTCGGGCTCCAGCCCGTAGCGCGCCCAGCTCACCTTGCCGCCCCTGCCAAACCACGTCTGGCTGGTGGTGCGGTACACGCCGCCCGTGCCCTCGATGACGATGGAGTCCGTTCCCTGCAGGGCGATCAGATCGGTCTCGGGGATGCGGATCACGGGGCCGCTGGTGTCGAGCTGCATCTCCCAGCGGCTCGACGTCACTTTCCAGGTGACGCTCGAGCTGCGCAGGGCCCCTTCGCGGAAAAAGTCGCGACTGAATGCCAGGAAGTTCTGGTAGGGCTTGAAGCGCCGGCCCTCCACGCGGGCCAGCAACGTGTCCAGCAGGTCGTGCCATTCCTGCAGGCGTGCGGCCGACTGCTCGGCGTTCTTGATGTGCATCAGGGCTTCGAGGTAGGTGCGGAAGTAGGGCGTGGGGCCCATGCCCTTGAGGCGCATGGTGGCCGCCGTCCGGATGATGCGCTCGGCCTCGGCGGGCTCGTAGTAGCCCGACAGCCAGAGCTTGCCAAAGTCCTTTGCCAGTTGTTCGAGGGTGGGGTTGCCGGTCTGGACGAGCATCTCCTCGAGCTCGTTCCAGAAAGCGCCCGGCTCACGGCTGAAGCCGAGCGAGTCGTTTTGCGCAAGCAGCGATCCGGAAAACAGGAACAGGAGAAGAGCAAGAAAGGTGGTGCGCATGATCGTTCTTTTGGTCGGTTTTGCGGGTAGCATGAGGCGCGCCTTTCCGGCAGGCACCGCCACGGAACACGCTTGCAAACGCAAAAAAAGGGCGCGCCGGCATACCAGCAGGGTTCCTTTTGCCGAAAGGCTCAACATTTGCGCCATTCGAGGCACAACCATCGGTTGCGCTGATTGCGAAAAACGGGCCGGAAGTGGTGTGTGCGCGCGGCCTCATCCAGGATGGCCGCGTCGTCGGCCAGGATGCCCGACAGCAGCAGGATGCCGTTTGCCGAAAGGCGCCCGTGGAGGTCGGCCAGCGAGTCGAGGATGACGTTGCGGTTGATGTTGGCCAGGATGATGTCGAAGGGCTGGTCGGCGGGCACGTCGTCGAGCGTGCCGTGGATGGCCTGCACCTGCGCGGCCACGCCGTTGCGCGCGGCATTCTCGAGGGTGCTCTCCCAGGCCGGCTCTTCGATATCGACCGCGACGACGGCACCGGCACCGAGCCGGGCCGCCAGGATGGCCAGCACGCCCGTGCCGCAGCCGTAGTCGAGCACGCGCCTTCCGGCAAAATCGAGCGCTTCCATGCGGTCGATCATCATCCAGGTGGTCTCGTGGTGGCCCGTGCCGAAGGCCATCTTCGGCTCGATGACGATCTCGTGGCGCACCTGCGGCATCGGCTCGTGGAAAGGCGCGCGCAGCCCGCAGAAGTCGCGCACGACCACCGGCTGGAAGTTGGACTCCCACACCGCGTTCCAGTTGCGCGCCGCCACGCGCGTGCGCGTCCATTCGAAAGGCAGGATGGCCCGCAATTGGTCGAGCCGGGACTCGATTTCCGCAGTGGCCTGCCCGGCCTCCAGCCAGCCGACCAGGTGGTCGGCCGCTTCCTCGAACGAGTCGAAGGGCAACTGGCTGCACAGGCCCAGCAGGGCCTCTACGTCCTCAGAGCGGGCAGGAGTGAGGCGGTAGGCGTACCAGTCGGTCTGTTTGCGCTGCATGGTGAGTGATGG
>CAYNYN010000140.1:5579-8888 GCA_964401445.1 uncultured Saprospiraceae bacterium
TTCAGCCTTTTCCGGAATGTGCGGTCTGCTGCCAGTACTTGAGTGTGGCAGGCGCCACGCCGAAAGCCGGATCGAGCTGCACCTCGGGGAAGCAGGTGCGGACGCCCATTTTGATCATGGCCAGATGGTGGATGGCGTGATCGTGCACGAACATGAGCTCACGCCCGAAGGTCGATTGCACCACGGGCCGGTCGCGTGGGTCGTCGGCACCCAGAAAGTCGGCACGCACCTGCACGGGCGCCTCCTCCGGCACCTCGTCCATCTGGCGGACGAGGCGGGCGATGGCGGCACGCGCCTGCCGGGGCTGGCGCTCCAGCGAGGGATCGCGATGGCGCGCGGCATAATCGACGGGCTGGCCTTCACGGAAGTCGCGCAGCAGGCACTCGGCGAAGTTGATGATGTGGCGGAAGTGCTGGCCCAGACTGGAACCTTCGAACAGGGGCAGCGGCATGGCATAGGCCTCGTCCGAGAGCTGCTCCAGCAGCTGATCCATCTGGCCGAACACGGATCGCAGGCCTTCTTTGCAGGTCATGTTGCATGGTTTTGAGCAGGTGAAAAGTGCGTGCAAGAGGTGCATGCGGTTGGGCAGGCAAAAGAAACACTTTTCCGCTCAAGGAACAAACAAAGGGCGCTGGTGACCGGCCGTATTGTCCTGCGCGCACCATTCCAGTAGCCTCGTCGTGCCTGAGCGCGGGGATATGCCAATCAGCCCAATCGCCTTAACTTGCCCTGGCACCCTGGGTGCTTCATTTTGCGAAAGCACAAATCCTGCACAATGAAACAGATCGCACTGCTCCTTCCCTTCGCCCTGGGCTGGTCGCTCGCGTGCGCCCAGCCTGCCTTCGTCGACCTGGCCACGCAGGCGGGCATTGCCGCCACGGGCCAGAACTACGGCATCGCCATTGCCGACTACGACGGCGATGGCTACGACGACCTGTACGTCACGCGTCGCGACGGCCCCAATCTGCTGTACCACAACCTGGGCAACCTGCAGTTCGAAGAGGTGGCCGGCGTAGCCGGCGTGGCCAATGCCGGCGTGAGCAGCTGTGCCGTGTGGGGCGACTTCGACAACGACGGCTGGCCCGACCTGCTCGTCACCGACCGCGATGCCGACAACGTGCTGTACCACAACAACGGCGATGGCACCTTCACCGACATCACCGCGCAGGCCGGCGTGGCCGAAGGCAGCAAGGTGCGCGCCGCCCTCACCGCCGACGTCAATGGCGACGGCTGGCTCGACATCTACCTGGCGCGCCTGGGCCTCGAAAACAAGCTCTACCTCAACAATGGCGACGGCACCTTCACCGACTACACGGCGGCCTCGGGCGCCCTGGACGATCAGATCAGCATGGGCGCCGTCTTCTTCGACTACGACAACGACGGCGACCCCGACCTCTACCTCACCCACGACGCCCACCAGCCCTACATCCTCTACCAGAACGACGGCACGGGCCACTTCACCGACGTGTCGGCTGCGGCCGGCGTCAACTACGCTGGCCAGGGCATGGGCGTCTGCACGGGCGACATAAACCACGACGGCTGGCTCGACATCTACATCACCAACCTGTCGTTCAACACGCTGTACCTCAACAATGGCGACGGCACCTTCACCGACATCTCCGACGCGGCCGGCGTGACCGATCCCGGCATGGGCTGGGGCTGCACCTTCCTCGACTGCGACAACGACACCTGGCCCGACATCTACATGGCCAACGACAGCTACTTCTCGCCCCTGCCCAACGTGCTGTACCGCAATCGCGGCGACCTGACGTTCGAGAACCTCAGCGAGGGCACGCCCCTGGCCAGCATGTTCGCCGGCTATGCCGTGGCCGTGGCCGACTTCGACCACAACGGCAGCCAGGAGATCGTGCTGGCCAACGCCGGCACCGACGGCAACCAGCTCTTCGCCCTGCAGGACGGCCAGCCGGCAGGCAACTGGTTCCAGATACGACTGCGCGGCACGACCTCCAACCGCATGGCCATCGGCGCCCGCGTCCGCATCAGCAGCGGCGGCGCGACGCAGGTGCAGGAGGTGAGCGGCGGCTCGGGCTATGCCTCGCAAAACAGCCAGACGCTGCACTTCGGCCTGGGCGATGCCACCCAGGTGGACGAGGTCGTCATCCACTGGCCATCGGGTCTGACCGAGACCTATACCGGCCTTTCGGCAAACAAAATCTGGGAAGCGGTAGAGGGTGAGGGCATCACCACGGCCGTGTGTGCCTGTCCGGCGCCGCGTGCCCGCCTGTCGCCGCCCGTACCCAACCCCGTGACCGGCGACGAGGCCCTGCTGGTGCTCGAGCTGACCCGCAGCGCGGCCGTCCACATCGAGGTGTACGACGCGCTCGGCCGCCGCTGGCAGACGCGCGAAGCAGGCATCCTGCCCGAAGGGACGCATCGGCTGCACCTGCCCGCAGGCGATTTGCCGAAAGGCACCTACTTCATCCACCTGCGCGCCGCCGACTTCGAAGCCGTGCAGCCCATGGTGAAGTGGTGAAAGCACCGCACCTTTGCACGCCCCGACACAGCCTCCATCGCCCGAAAAGGACGGACGGCGGCAATGTGCGGGGCGCACACATCGTTGTGCAGGCGCTTCACCCAACCAGCTGGCAGATGAACAAGTATGTCCTTTCCCTTGCGCTGCTTTTTGCGGCTTTCGCCAAAACGGCAGCCCAGGCCGGCCTGGAGGCGGGCCTGATGCAGACGCGTCTGGCCGAGTGGGCCACCTTCGCCGACGAGGCGGCAGGCACCCCCTTTGCCGGCCCCGCCGCGGGGCGCTACCTGACCGCCAGCTACTGGTTTCGGCTGCGGCCCGTGCGCATCGAGTTCAGTCCGGGCGTCCAGTGGAGCAGGCAGCAGTTTCGGCTTTCGCCAAACGACGAAGCCGAGCTGGCCATCCAGTCGGCTGGGGTCGAATGGCCCATCATGGTGTATCCCTTCGACCTGGGCAGCGACTGCGACTGCCCCACCTTCTCGAAGCAAGGGCCGGCGCTGGAGAAGGGGCTTTTCCTCGCGCTGGTGCCCGCATGGCACTGGCAGCAGTACCTGCCCCCCGACGGGTCGGGTTTGCCGAAAGGCAGTCAGATGCTGCCCTCGCTGGCCGTGCGTGCCGGCCTCGACATCGGCCTGTCGGATGCATGGACCCTCACCCTGCAGGGCGGCCTGCGCATGAGCAGGGCGTGGGCATGGGGTGACTTCCCCGCCCTCTTCCCCGATCAGCCGGAAGCGCCGACCACCACGCGGGCCGACGGCTGGCAGGCTGGCGTGGTGATGCGGTACAGGTGGAGGAAGTGAGTGAGGAGTGAGGAGTGA